>NZ_JANXUG010000039.1 GCF_025352015.1 Flavobacterium sp. | reverse complement strand
CTCGGCTTTGAAAAAGCCGAATCAACACAAAAAAATAGCCTCAATCAAGTTGAGGCTATACAAGGTAAACATTCACTGAAAAATCACAGTAGGCTTCCTCTTTGCTAATACAAATTTAGAAAAATAAAGTTTAGAAAATTTATTTTTTAAGATAGTACCTGTTAGTGGCTGCCCTTCATTCTGACTACTTAATGTCTTTTTCAAAGTAGTTTTTCTATTTCTTTCTGCGGTTACAATAATTCTTTCTGCGGTTGCTATAAATACAAATGCGGAAGCAATATTTCTTTCTGCGGTTACAATAAATATAAATGCGGAAGCCATAAATACAAATGCGGTAACAAGAAAACTAATTGCGGTAGCAATTAGTTTTCTTGCGGTGACCCCTCCTAAAATTACTTGACACATTTTGTTATTAATTACTAAATTTTTATGTCAACTAATTTTTAATTTCTAATGTAATATTACACCGTTTTATATTAATGACAAAAATTATTTTTTTGCTGTTTTTAATCTTGTTTTATCATGTCATGTTGGGGCTTTATTTCTAATCATTTTTACAATTATTTTGTTATTACTACAATTACTTTACCCTTGTTTTTCATTACTAAAAACCATGCTGTCTTTATTGTTATTCCTGATTTTTAGATTGTTTTTATTGCTTCTTTGTAAATACTTTTTTCTTCCAGTATTTCTTCAAAACTCCTTTTTCTTCATGTGCTTTTATTGGAGTTAATCGGTTACAACTGTCGTGTATGCGCAGTTCGTTATAGGCTTTAACAGCAATATCTACAGCGCTTTGAGCTGTTTGATAGCTTTTGAAGGTTTCTTTTAGACCGTGTTCGTATTTTAAAATTCCGTTTATTCTTTCTGCTATGGCATTTTCATAGGGATCACCGTTTTCTGTCATTGACATTTGAATGTTTAAATAATCAATCATTTCTACATATTCATGGCAACAATATTGAATTCCTCTATCGGTATGTTGTATTAGTTCTTTGGTTATCTGGGTGTCTTTACTAGCCATCATTAAGGCATCGATTGCTCCTTTAGCATGCAAGGTTGGATGCAATTTATATCCAACAATCTTGTGGCTATAGGCATCTGTGATGATGCTCAAATAGGCAAATCCTGCATTCATACGAATGTAAGTTATGTCGCTTACCCAGAGTTTTCCTGCTTCAAAAACCGTTAAATACCTTATCAAATTGGGATATTTTTTATAAAAATGATTGGAGTTGGTGGTATACTTGCATCAGCCAATTGTTTTTCTGCTTCTTTTAATTGTTTTTGAACCAACTCCATTTTTTGTTTTTCTTCTGCTGTCATATCTTGCAAAGGTAAAACCATTTCTCGAGCATATTTATTTCGCCACTTATAAACTGTCGAATAAGAGATATTGAAGTTTTCTGTAGCTTCTTTAATAGTCATTTTTTTGGTTTCTATCTCAAAAACTAACCAGCGTCTAAAAGATTTTTCATAACTAAAATTCTCGTCAGTTCTTTCAAAATAATCTGAAACTCGGTACTCCTTTTTTAATGTTTCCATTTCTAGTTTGGGTTTAGAAATGTGTCAAGTTTTTTTAGGAGATGACAATTTCTATTTTGGGTTTAGAAATGTGTCAAGTTTTTTTAGGAGATGACATTTAACAAGATGACGAATTTTGTTTTAAATACCATGACTGTTTTCCTGTTCTTCACTATCAACATTCAGCATTTCCCATAGTTTGTCTTTGAGTTCGGTTAGTCCTTGATTGGCGATTGAAGAAATAAAAAGATAGGGCGTTCCTTTGAATTGTATGTCGAGTTGTGTTTTGAGTTCGGCTTTGAGTTCGTCGTCGAGCATGTCGGATTTAGAAACCACGATAAGTTTGTCTTTATCCAACATTTCGGGGTTGTAGCGACGTAGTTCGTCTAATAGGATTTCGTATTCTTTCTTAATATCATCGGCATCGGCAGGAACGAGAAATAATAATGTTGAGTTGCGCTCAATGTGTCGCAGGAAATAATGACCCAACCCTTTTCCTTCGGCGGCACCTTCTATAATTCCCGGAATATCAGCGATGATGAACGACTTGAATTCGCGGTAGGCAACAATTCCTAAATTGGGTTTTAAAGTGGTAAAAGGATAATCGGCAATCTTGGGTTTGGCGGAGGTTAAGACGGAGAGCAAGGTAGATTTTCCTGCATTGGGAAACCCTACAAGTCCTACATCGGCAAGGACTTTTAGTTCCAGGGTAACATCCATTTCCTCCGAAGGCATTCCGGGTTGGGCGTAGCGCGGTGTTTGATTGGTCGAGCTTCTAAAATTCCAGTTTCCTAGACCGCCTTTACCGCCTTTTATGAGTGTTTTCTCTTCGTTGTGCTGGGTAATTTCGAATAGAATTTCGTTGGTTTCTTTATCACGCACTACGGTTCCTAATGGTACTTCGATGGTTTTGTCTTCGCCATCATGACCTGTGCTGCGGGAGCTTCCGCCATCGCCACCGTGACCGGCTTTGACGTGACGCGCAAATTTTAGATGAAAGAGCGTCCAAAGACTTTTGTTTCCTTTTAAGATAACGTGTCCACCGCGACCACCATCGCCACCATCGGGACCGCCTTTTTCGATGAATTTTTCTCGGTGCAAATGCGAAGATCCTTTGCCTCCTTTTCCTGAAGAAACATATATTTTTACGTAGTCTACAAAATTTCCTTCTGTCATTTTTTTGGGGGTTTGGGGTTTAGGGTTTGAGGTTTTAGGTTTGGGTTAACAATTCACAATAACCATATAATCAATACCTCACACCTTAAACCTAATTATTCTTTTAACGCTTTTACCAGCACTTTATCTATCTTAACGCCGTCCATATCGATTATTTCTAATTGCAGTTTGTTCCAAATTAGTATTTCACCTTCTTTTGGAATTTTTCCCATTTCGGTCATAATCAATCCGCTTAAAGTGGTTACCTCATAGTCGTTGGTTAACTCATCCATATCAAAATAGGTTAAAAAATCGTGTAACGAATATAAGCCGTCAACTAACCAGGTCCCGTCTTCTCGGGGTAGCAGTTGGTATTGGTCTTGATCAAAATCGGAAGCATCGCCCACTAAAGCTTCCAGAATATCGTTGAGTGTAATTATGCCTTGAAAAATACCGTACTCATCGGTCACTAATGCATAATGTACTTTTGTTTTTTTAAAATTTTCCAACGCCTTGTAAACCGACGTGTGTTCTATAAGATAGGCAGGTTCTTTGATGATCGACTTTAATTGAAATGCGCCAGTTTCAAAACTTTTGAACAAATCTTTAAGTAAGACCACGCCTTGTACATCGTCTATATTTTCTTCGCAAACCGGATATACAGAATGTAATTCGTGTAACATTTTAGATTTTAATTCTTCAACAGAATCACTCAAAGAAAGATAGATTATCGATTGCCGGTGTGTCATCAACGAATTAATTTTGCGGTCGCCAATATGGAAAACACGTTCCACAATATCTTGTTCTATTTCTTGAACTTCGCCACCTTCGGTTCCTTCTTTGATGATGGCTTTTATTTCTTCTTCGGTTACTTTTCCGTCGGCGGTAGGTTTTATTTTCAATAATTTGAGTAATCCATCGGTAGCTAGGGTGAGCAACCAAATGAATGGTGCCGTGATTTGCGATACGATTCTCATAGGTAATGCTACTGCTTTGGCTATATTTTCAGGATGGTTTAGTCCAATTCTTTTGGGAACTAATTCACCTAAAACTAGAGAAAAAAAGGTTAGTAGTAACACCACAATTCCAACGGCTATGGAGTGTGAATAGGGTTTTAATGTGGTAAATCCTTCTATAAATACTTGTGTATGTTCTGTGATTTTATCACCAGAATAAATCCCTGTTAAAATACTGATGAGTGTAATCCCTATTTGAACTGTTGATAGTAATTTATTGGGTGCATTAAGTAAATCGAGCGCCGTTTTTGCGCCTTTACTTCCTTTTTTGGCAGCTGTTTCCAATCGGTTTTTACGTGCCGATATCAAAGCGATTTCGGACATAGAAAAAACACCGTTGAGCAGAATTAAAAAAAGAATGATGAGAATTTCCATTTGAATTGGTTGTTAGTTGTGGGTTGTGGGTTGATGGCGATGGTGAATTTAGCAACAACTGACAACTATCAATAATCAACTAAATTTATTAAAAACGTTAGTCAAACGTTCCGTTACTTCTGCAATAGTTCCAATCCCATCAACGGCGTGAAATTTGCCTTGGTCTTTATAATAATGCATTAATGGCGCAGTTTTTTGATTGTATTCGTCATACCGGTTTCTAATTTTTTCTTCGTCCTGATCGTCTGGTCTTCCAGAAGTTTTTCCTCTTTCTAACAATCGAGCTATTAGAATAGTGTCATTGGCTTCGAGTGCTACTGTTGCCGTTATGCTTTGTCCTTTTGACTGCAAAAAGTTGTCCAATTCATGCGCTTGCGCCAAGGTTCGTGGGAAACCATCAAATAAAAACCCTGCGGATTGAGGATTTCTATCTACTTCGCTTTGCAACATTTGAATGGTCACTTCGTCGGGCACGAGATCACCTTTGTCCATAAAGGTTTTTGCCAATTTTCCCAAATCGGTATCATTTTTAATATTGTATCTAAAAATATCCCCTGTTGAAAGATGCGTCAGATTGTATTTTTCTTTTAAAAATTCAGCTTGTGTACCTTTTCCTGCGCCAGGTTTTCCGAAAAGAACGATGTTAATCATTTTAGTAAAAGTTATATGTTGTATTTTATATGTTGTATGTTGTTGTCTTTGGTCAATTACATTATTTTAAACTTAAAACCCAGAACTTACAACTTACAACTCTTTACTGTGTTAATTGATAAATGTCGGGCAAATTTCTTCCTAATCCGTCGTAGTCTAAACCATAACCTACTATAAATTTGTTAGGAATTCTTATCCCTACGTAATCTATTTTGATGTCTTTTCTATAGGCTTCGGGTTTGAAGAAAAGTGTCGCGATTTTTAAAAGCTTGACTTTTTTTTGTTTGAAAATAGCTTTCAGCTCTTCGACAGTATTACCTGTATCTACAATGTCTTCAACAATGACCACCGTTCTGCCCTCTAAATCTTGGTTAAGTCCAATTAAATGTTTTATTTCGTTTGTAGTTTCGGTTCCTTCGTAAGATGTCATTTTTACAAAACTCACCTCACACATACCTCTGTATTGTTTCATCAAATCACTCATTACCATGAATGATCCGTTCAAAACACCAACAAAAACAGGAACTTCATCAAAAAAATCATCATCCATTTGTTTTGCCATGTTTTTGATTGCAAAGTCTATTTCCTCTGCAGAAATAAATGGTTCAAACGTTTTGTCGTGAAGGTGTATCATTTTTTCAAATTTTAATAAGCCGCAAATATAAGAAGTTGGGAGTTAGAAGTTAGAAATTAGCGATGAAAATCTTAAATAAACTGCTAGATATTCCATTATGAATTTAAAATGACCAATTATAACAAGATTTAAAATTATCAACTATCAATTGAAATTATCAATTGAAAATTTATCTTTGTACAAACACAAAATACAATCACACGAGCGAAGCGACTACATGTGACCAATAAAAAACTATAAGTACGGCCAATGAATTACTTTTCCTCCAATTTTAAACTGGGCATTCTCGGTGGCGGACAATTAGGCAAAATGCTGCTTTCTGAAACAAGAAAATTCGATATTCAAACTTATGTTTTAGACCCTAGTATGGATGCTCCGTGTCAATATGGTGCGACTCATTTTTTTATTGGCGATTTGATGGATTTTGATATTGTGTATGAATTTGGTAAAAAAGTGGATTTGCTGACCATCGAAATTGAAAACGTCAATCTTGATGCTTTGGATAAATTGGAAGCCGATGGATTAAAAGTTTTTCCATCACCAAAAACCTTACGATTGATTCAAAACAAAGGCATACAAAAGGATTTTTATGTTGAGAATCAAATTCCAACTGCGGCTTTTAAACGATTTGTTGACCTTGATGGCCTAAAGTCTGCTGTCACATCGAGCCTTACGTCTACACTCAAAACAAGCTGCGTCGAGATGCCTTTTGTTTGGAAAGCGGCTCAATTTGGTTACGACGGGAATGGTGTTAAGGTGGTGCGCTCGATTTCGGATTTAGAAAACTTACCCAATGTAGAATGTATTGCCGAACAGATGGTTCCGTTTAAAAATGAACTGGCTGTAATTGTTGCCCGTTCTGTTTCGGGAGAGGTCAAAACATATCCTGTAGTTGAAATGGAATTTCATCCCGAAGCCAATCAGGTAGAATATGTGATTTGCCCTGCTAGAATTGATTACAATAATGCCAAAAAAGCCAACGAAATTGCCCTAAAAGTTTCAACCGCCTATAATCATGTCGGGTTGCTAGCCGTAGAAATGTTCCAAACCCATGACGAAGAAATTTTAGTAAATGAAGTCGCGCCAAGACCTCACAATTCAGGACATTATAGCATCGAAGCTAGTTATACCTCGCAATTTGAAAATCATCTGCGTGCCATTTTAGATTTGCCTTTGGGAAGTACCGACAGCAAAGTGGCAGGAATTATGGTAAATTTGGTTGGTGCTGACGGTTTTTACGGAAACGTAATCTACGAAAATATCGAAAAAATAATGGCTATTAAAGGTGTGACACCCCACATTTATGGCAAAAAAGAAACAAGGCCTTTCCGCAAAATGGGACACGTAACGATTGTTAATGAAGATATGAACGAAGTCAGACGGATTGCGGAAGAAGTGAAGAATACAATTAGAGTGATAAGTAAAAAATAGAAAATTGAAAGATTAAAAAAATGAAAGTAGCAATAATCATGGGAAGTCAAAGCGACTTACCAATCATGCAGGAAGCGATTGACATTCTAAAAAGTTTTGATATCGAGACCGAGGTTGACATTGTTTCGGCACATAGAACACCCGAAAAATTATTTGAGTTTAGCAAAAAAGCGCACACTCGGGGCATCTCGGTAATTATTGCTGGTGCTGGTGGTGCAGCGCATTTGCCAGGCATGGTGGCATCGCTGTCGCCATTACCGGTAATTGGCGTTCCGGTAAAATCAAGTAATTCTATTGATGGCTGGGATTCGGTTTTGTCTATTTTACAAATGCCCAGTGGAGTTCCTGTGGCAACTGTGGCACTGAACGGCGGCAAAAATGCCGGAATTCTGGCGGCTCAAATTATCGGAAGTCACGATAAACTTGTTTTGGATAAAATTATTTTATACAAAGAAAGCCTTAAAGATGCGGTGAACAAGTCATCGGACGAAATGAAAAAATAAATTAATTATCTTTAAATGAAAATACTTACTCAAAAATTCAATACTAAATACAATACAGCACCATTTTCGCTACTAAAATTAGAAGATTATAATCCCGCTTTTGTTGAAAATATCGCTGCGGCAAAAGCCGAAATCGATACCATCATAAATAATCCAGCAACACCAACTTTTGAAAATACCATAGAAGCACTAGAATTTTCTGGTGAAGCATTAGATAGATTATCCTCAATTTTTTTTAATCTCAATTCGGCTGAAACCAATGACGAAATGCAGAAAATAGCACAAGATGTTTCTCCGTTGCTCACTGCATTTAGCAATGATATAGCCCTAAATGAAGCGTTGTTCAAACGTGTAAAATTGGTTTACGAACAAAAAGATACTTTAAAATTAACGCCGGAACAAACCACTTTATTGGATAAAAAATTCAAAAGTTTTTCAAGAAACGGAGCGTTATTATCGAACGAAAAAAAAGAGCGTTTACGAGAAATTGATTCCGAATTGGCCAAACTTAAACTAACATACGGTGAAAACGTTTTGGCTGAAACCAATAATTATCAACTACATATTACAACCGCAAAAGAATTAAAAGGCTTGCCCGAAGGAACCATTGAAGCAGCGGAGAGTTTGGCAAAATCCAAAAACCTTGAGGGTTGGATTTTTACTTTGGATTATCCCAGTTATATCCCGTTTGTAACGTATGCCGACAACCGTGAACTTCGAAAAGAACTAGCCGTTGCCAACGGAAAAAAAGCATTCCAAAACAACAAATTCGATAATCAGGAAATTACGTTAAAGATTGCTAAACTACGCTTTGAACGCGCCAATTTATTAGGATATAAAACCCATTCTCATTTTGTTTTAGAGGAGCGAATGGCGCAAAATCCGGAAAAAGTAACTTCGTTTTTGAATGATTTGTTATCCAAAGCAAAACCTGCAGCACAAAAAGAATTTGCTCAATTAACTGCTTTTGCATCAGGGATTGATGGGATTGACCAATTAGAAAAATGGGACGGAGCGTATTATTCTGAAAAATTGAAACAGAAATTATTCGATTTTGATGACGAGCATTTAAAACCCTATTTCAAACTCGAAAATGTTTTGAACGGTGCGTTTACTATTGCTGAAAAGCTTTTCGGAATCACATTCAAGGAAGTTTTTGACATCGATAAATACCACGAAGACGTTCAGACTTTTGAAGTATTAGATTTACAAAAAGAGTTAGTTGCTATTTTTTATGCTGATTTTTTTCCAAGAAAAGGAAAACGCAATGGTGCGTGGATGACTTCGTTTAAACCACAATATAGTAAAGATGGTGTAAACCAAAGACCACATGTTTCAATTGTGTGCAATTTTACACCTCCTTTGGGGAGTAAACCTTCGTTATTAACTTTTAACGAGGTAACAACTTTGTTTCATGAATTTGGTCACGCCTTACATGGCATGTTGGCCAATACAAAGTATCCAAGTCTGTCGGGAACATCGGTATATTGGGATTTTGTTGAGTTGCCAAGTCAAGTAATGGAAAACTGGTGTTACGAACCAGAAGCTTTGGCTATTTTCGCCCGACATTATGAAACAAACGAGATTATACCAGAAGGATATGTTGATAAAATTAAAAAAAGTGCCAGTTTTTTTGAAGGTATGGCAACGTTGCGCCAAATTAGTTTTGGATTGCTCGACATGGCGTTTCATAGTAATAATCCAAACCAAATTATTGATATCAAAACGTTTGAAAAAGAAGCTTTTGAGGGCAAATCTTTATATCCAGATGTCGCTGAAAATTGCATGAGCGTTTCCTTTTCACACATTTTTCAGGGTGGTTATTCGTCGGGTTATTACAGTTACAAATGGGCAGAAGTTTTAGATGCCGATGCATTTGCGTATTTTCAGGAAAAAGGAATTTTTAATAAAGAAGTTGCCACAAAATTTAAGGACAATGTATTGTCAAAAGGTGGAACTGAATTGCCGATGGAATTGTACAAACGTTTCCGCGGACAGGAACCTAAACCAGAAGCTTTGTTGAAACGAGCGGGATTGCTTTAGTTTTTTAGATTATTACAAAAATAGTTTGAGACAAAAAATTATACTTCGCTTTTTATGTAAATGACATAACCAAAACCAACCACAGAATCGGAATACTTTCCACCCAAAAAGAAGTGTAATATTGATTTCTTTTTACCGATGAAAAATATACAGCAAGACCAGTAACAAGGGCAATAGTTATATCAGCATACAAATATTGAATTCTGATAATGTCATTAAAATGGAAGCTTAAAACATCCAAAACGATGAAGAGAAAAAGCAGTATATAACCTGTTTTTTTGGCCGTTTTTATTCCAAATTTCTGAGGTAATGTGTTTAAGGTTTTATCATCATGCTGGCTGTCATAAATTTCAAAAGGGATTATTAAAGCACTAATTAAAACAAAGCGCTTCATAAATTCCAACAGTAAAATTCCCTTAAAATTTGGCACTGCACTGGTAAACACAAAGTCCGTCAAATACGCCACAACAAAACTCACCCAAAACATTTTAATGATTCCGTGTTTCCTAAACAACGGATATAACAAAACCATTAATCCGCCGATAATCAACTGAATTTTAATGCTATTTATCATTCGGATAAAAAAGAAATAAAACCCAAAAACAGCTAAAAAACATACCATAACAATTCCGTAATACTTGAGCGAATGAAATTTTCCTTTCCGAAAAATTTCAAAGTATTTCAGGAAATTATAACCCAAAATGGTTCCAAAAAAAACACAGCAAGGATAGGTAATGTGTTTACACAAATCATTATTGAATGAAGTAAGGTAAACCAAACTAAAAACAGCCAACCCAACATGAATTGAGGATTGAATATAAAAATCGAGAAGCTTCTTTAAATAGTACATGTTTCAAAAATAATCAAACTGTTAATAACAAGTCGTTTTAGTTGAAAATTTGTCAAAATATTGGGCTTTGTTTAGCACAAAATTAAAACATTAATAATTACTTTTGTGTGCTTTAAACTGAACTTGATACAGTTATAAAAACAGCACAACTTAACACATCTAGAAGAAACAATTTAATGAGAACAGACACATTTGCACTACGCCACATAGGTCCTCGTGAGAGCGACTTAAACCACATGTTCAAAACCATCGGAGTTGAAAGCTTTGAGCAATTAATTTACGAAACAATTCCTGATGATATTCGCTTAAAAAATGATTTAGATCTGGACGCACCAATGACCGAATATGAGTATTTAAACCATATTCAAGAATTGGGGCAAAAAAATAAAGTTTTCAAATCATACATAGGTTTGGGTTATCATCCAACGATTGTTCCTGCAGTAATTCAGCGCAATATTTTTGAAAATCCCGGTTGGTATACTGCCTATACACCCTACCAAGCTGAGATTGCACAAGGAAGATTAGAAGCCATCTTGAATTTCCAGACTACGGTGATTGAGTTGAGCGGAATGGAAATTGCCAATGCTTCTTTATTGGACGAAAGTACTGCTGCAGCTGAAGCAATGGCGTTGTTGTATGACGTTCGCTCTCGTGACCAAAAGAAAAATAATGTTGTTAAATTCTTCGTTTCCGAAGAAGTATTACCACAAACTATTTCGGTTTTACAAACTCGTTCAGCACCAATTGGCATACAATTGGTAATCGGAAACCACGAAACTTTCGATTTTTATACAGATTTTTATGGAGCCATTTTACAGTACCCTGGGAAATATGGACAAGTAAATGATTATGCCGGATTCATCGCGAAAGCAAAAGCAAACGAAATTAAAGTGGCTGTTGCTGCCGATATTTTATCATTGGTAAAATTAACCTCGCCAGGAGAAATGGGTGCCGATGTAGTAGTAGGAACGACACAACGTTTTGGAATTCCGATGGGTTATGGCGGACCTCATGCAGCATTTTTTGCAACTAAAGAACAATACAAACGTTCCATGCCGGGAAGAATTATCGGTGTCACAATTGATACTAATGGAAATCCTGCGCTGCGCATGGCATTGCAAACACGTGAACAACACATTAAACGTGAAAAAGCAACTTCCAATATTTGTACCGCCCAAGTTCTACTTGCTGTTATGGCAGGAATGTATGCCGTATATCATGGTCCAAGAGGATTACAATTTATTGCCAACAAAGTACATTCATCAGCAGTTACATTAGCAGACGCTTTGAATAAATTAGGGGTTTACCAAATCAATTCGGCCTTTTTTGACACCATTTTAGTAAAAGCAGATGCACAAAAAGTGCGCTCCATAGCCGAAAAAAATGAAGTAAATTTTTATTATGTAGATGCAAATACTATTTCAATTTCGTTAAACGAAACAACTTCAATAGCGGATATTAATCAAATTATTGCCATTTTCGCCGAGGCATACAATAAAGATAAATTCACCATCACTGATTTATCAACTTCCAATAATTTTGCAGCAAATTTGGAGAGAAAATCAGCATTTTTAGAGCATGATGTGTTTAACAACCATCATTCAGAAAGCCAGTTAATGCGTTACATAAAAAAATTAGAGCGCAAAGATTTATCCTTAAATCATTCCATGATTTCTCTTGGTTCTTGCACCATGAAATTGAATGCTGCTGCCGAAATGCTGCCTTTATCAATGGCAAACTGGAACAGCATTCATCCCTTTGCTCCTATAAGTCAAGCTGAAGGTTACATCACTATGCTTAAAAAATTAGAACAACAATTAAATGTAGTGACAGGTTTCGCTGGTACAACTTTACAACCAAATTCGGGCGCGCAAGGCGAATATGCTGGTTTGATGACTATTCGCACTTATCATTTATCCCGTGGCGATAATCAAAGAAATGTTTGTTTAATACCGTCATCGGCTCACGGAACCAACCCAGCTTCGGCTGCCATGGCTGGTATGGAAATTATCGTAACCAAAACCATGGAAAATGGTAATATTGATGTGGAAGATTTAAGAGAAAAAGCTATTTTGCACAAAAATAATCTTTCAGCATTAATGGTGACTTACCCCTCCACTCACGGAGTTTTTGAAAGTGCGATTTGCGAAATTACCAAAATCATTCATGACAATGGTGGTTTGGTTTACATGGATGGTGCCAACATGAACGCACAGGTTGGTTTGACCAATCCAGCAACCATTGGTGCTGATGTTTGCCACCTGAACTTACATAAAACGTTCGCTATCCCTCATGGCGGTGGCGGTCCTGGAGTGGGACCTATTTGTGTAAACGAAAAATTAGTGCCTTTTTTACCCACAAATCCTATAATAAATGTTGGTGGAGACCATGCAATAACAGCAATTTCAGCTGCTCCTTATGGCTCGGCTTTGGTTTGCTTGATTTCTTATGGTTATATAACGATGCTTGGTGCTGAAGGTTTAAAAAGTGCCACACAATTTGCCATTTTGAATGCGAATTATATGAAAGTACGATTGGAAAATCACTTTCCAATTTTATATATTGGAGAACGTGGTCGCTCTGCACACGAAATGATTTTGGATTGTCGCAGTTTTAAGCAAAATGGAATTGAAGTCGTGGATATTGCGAAACGTTTAATGGATTATGGTTTTCATGCTCCAACCGTTTCTTTCCCAGTAGCAGGAACATTGATGATAGAACCCACAGAATCTGAAGATTTAGCCGAATTAGACCGTTTTTGTGATGCGATGATTGATATTCGAAAAGAAATTGATAGTGCTTCTGTCGAAGACCCAAATAATATTTTAAAAAATGCACCGCATACGCTACAAATGCTGACTTCAAACCATTGGAATATGCCTTATACACGTGAACAAGCGGCGTATCCTTTAGAATATATTTTAGATAATAAATTCTGGCCAAGCGTTCGTCGTGTAGATGATGCCTATGGAGACCGAAATTTGGTTTGCACTTGCGCACCTATTGAAGCGTATATGTAAAATATAACGAAGTATTAATACCTCAAAGTCGAATGTCAAAAGTTAAGTAAAAAAAGGCATTCGACTTTTCACTTTACAGCTTTATGACATAAAATATGAAAGACATCCAAACCCAAAACGATTTATTTTTGATAGTTGATGAATTTTATAAGAAATTGCTTTTGGATGAAACTATAAGCTATATTTTTATAGATATAGTTAAGATAAAAATCGAAGAGCACTTGCCTATTTTAGTTATATTTTGGTCACAAGCAATTTTGGGAACGGGTGGCTATTTTAAGAATTTGACACAAATACATTTAGACATAAACGCTAAAGAACACTTAACTCCAGAAATGTTCAAAACCTGGCTTTACCATTTTTATACTACTGTGGATGAAAACTTCAACGGAGAAAAGGCAGAACAAATAAAAACGCAAGCTTTAAGTATTGCGACCATCTTACAGATAAAAATTGCGCAATAAATAGACCAAAAGATGTGATTTTCGTAATTTTTTCATTCAATATTTAAAATATAAATAATTCAATAGTGATTCTTTGCATTTTGATAACATTAAACGGGTTTTATTTATAATTTCGCAATGAAATAGCACCAAATTATGAATATTAAAATAACTGGTTCTGGAAGTTATATTCCAACTGAAATAGTATCCAATAAAGATTTTGCGGAACACGTTTTTTTAAACGACGATGGAACACCATTTCCACATCCGAATGATATAATTGCCGAAAAATTTCTTGAAATAACAGGAATAAGAGAGCGAAGATATGTAACAAATGATTTAAATACTTCGGATATTGCATATTTAGCGGCAAAAAAAGCGATTGAAGATGCTAACATTGATCCCGAAACATTAGACTATATTATATTGGCACACAACTTTGGCAACGTGCGCAAAGGTGCTATTCAAGCCGATTTGGTGCCTAATTTAGCCGCCAGAGTTAAATTTGATTTACGGATAAAAAATCCAAAATGTGTGGCTTATGACATGCTTTTTGGTTGTCCTGGATGGATAGAAGGGGTTATCCAAGCACAAGCTTTTATCAAATCAGGAATGGCAAAAAAATGTTTGGTTATTGGTGCCGAAACACTTTCTCGCGTAGTCGATTTGCACGATAGAGACAGTATGATTTATTCTGATGGTGCAGGTGCCACTGTCATTGAATCTACAAATGAAACAGGAGGAATTTTGGCTCATGAAACAGCAACTTTTACTTATGACGAAATTTATTATCTGTTTTTTGGAAATTCATTCAATAAAACACTCAATCCCGACGTACGCTATATTAAAATGCATGGCAGAAAAATATATGAATTTGCGTTGAGCAATGTTCCAAAAGCCATGAAAGAGTGTTTGGATAAAAGTGGTATCAACATTAATGAAGTAAAAAAAATACTCATACATCAAGCTAATGAAAAAATGGATGAAGCTATTGTGCAACGTTTTTATAAACTTTATAATCAAGAACCGCCCGAGGGCATTATGCCGATGAGTATCCATAAATTAGGGAATTCAAGCGTGGCAACCGTTCCCACTTTATACGATTCGCTTGTAAAAGAGGAGATTGAAAATCAAAATTTAAACAAGGGTGATGTTATTCTTTTTGCTTCTGTTGGCGCAGGCATGAATGTTAACGCCATTGTGTATAAAATGTAAAAAAGTCGGGGGTTGAAAGTTGGAATAGGAAAGAAAAAAGTAAATTTGTAATCCAATTTATTCAACCATGTATGAAAAGACGTATCCGAACAAGCGCTTTACTTTAACGCTATTATTTCTAAAGAAACATATCAAAACTACTGAAATGATTTTTGATTTGGGTGTTCCAAACCCTTTTTCAAAAATCATGGTTGAGAACGGCTACACAGTAATTAATACCAAAGGAGAAGATTTAGATAATGACCAAATGGCATTGCAACAGGAAGATTATAATGTTTTTACTGGTTTTGAAATTTTTGAACACTTACTAAATCCTTATACAGTTTTAGAAAACGTAAAATGTGATAAGTTGTTAATTTCAATTCCTTTGCGATTGTGGTTTTCTTCAGCTTACAAAAGCAAAACAGATAAATGGGACCGGCATTATCACGAATTTGAAGATTGGCAACTCGATTGGCTATTAGAAAAAACAGGATGGAAAATCATTGACCGTCAAAAATTCACACATCCCGTTACCAAATTTGGTTTTCGTCCACTATTAAGATATTTTACTCCAAGATATTATATGGTGTATGCCGAAAAAATAAAGTAGGTTTTCATAACCTATTTTTATAAAATAATCTTTAAAAATCATTTTTTCGGGTTTGTTGTACTGTTTTATTTATACTTAATTGGCTTTCTACAATTTGAATAGATACTCTTCAAAAAGTTACTATTGTAAGTTATTATATAAATATTTCTTACTATTTATAAAAAATAGTGCATTTCATCGATTTTATTTGTATTTTAATCGACAATTTCACTATGTTTGAAATGAAATTAAACAAAACCCCTTAACCTATTTATTATGAAAAAATTATTTACGTATTCTATGTTAACTGTCTTTACATTTTCGTTTGGTCAAAAATTATTTATTGTAAAATCAGATGAAAAATTTGGGATTATAAACGAGTCGGGAGTAGAAGTTATCCCACCTAAATACAATGCCATTGATGACTTTGACAAAATGCATCCAAACTGGGCAAGAGTAGAACTTGAAAATCTTTATGGTTTTGTTGATAAAAGCGGAAAAATTGTGGTGGAACCAAAATATCAAACTATTGAAAATTATAATGAGTACAATTCTGGTTGGGCTTTGATTATTAATGATGGAAAATATGGCTTTATGAATGAACAAGGTAAAGAAATTGTACCGCCTATTTATGACAAAATTGGAAAATTTGGTGACTATGCCAAAGATTGGGTACTTGTAGAAAGTCAAGGGTTAAAAGGGTTTGTTGACAAAGATGGTAATGTTATTGTGCCTGTAAAATATGTAGAAGTGTCAAAATTTGACAGTGTTAGAAAAAATTGGGCTTTAGTCAAAAACAGAAAAGAAAAACTTGGTTTTATTGACAAAACAGGTAAAGAAGTAATACCAGTAATGTATGATACCATTGAGGCTTTCACTAAAAAGAAAGGTAGAACTACAGAAGTAGCAAACGCTGAATAATTATTTATATATACTTAAATTTAAAAGGATTTCTTAACAGAAATCCTTTTTTTATGGCTTCGAATTTATATTTTTACCCTATCAATCTGCAAAAAAATGGACTATTATATTGTCATTCCTTCACATAATGAAGAAAAATACATTGAGCGAACTATCCAGTCTATTATAGAGCAAACTTTGTTGCCAAAAAAATTGGTGTTGGTCAATGACAATTCAACTGATAAAACTGCCAATATAATTTCAGCGTTCGCCAAGAAACATTCTTGGATTTCATTTGTGAATAAAACTTCAGAGGCCGTTCATCTTCCTGGAAGCAAAGTGATTCAAGCATTTCAAAAAGGATTAGAAACGTTAGATGAACATTACGATTTCATTGTAAAAGCTGATGCTGATTTGATTTTCCCTACAAATTATTTTGAAACTATAAGTTCATATTTTAAATCAGATGACAAAATTGGAATGGCTGGTGGCTTTGCCTACATAGAAAAAAACGATGACTATATTTTAGAAAACCTTACCGATAAAGATCATATTCGAGGTGCTTTTAAAGCATACAGAAAAGAATGTTTCAAACAAATTGGCGGACTAAAACCAGCTATGGGCTGGGATACTGTTGATGAATTGCTCTGCAAATTTTATAATTGGAAGGTAATCACCGATGAAAATTTGAAAGTCAAACACCTTAAACCTACGGGTGCCAATTACAATAAAACAGCACGCTACAAGCAAGGTGAAGCTTTTTATACTTTAGGTTATGGTTTATTTATTACGACAATAGCATCCCTAAAACTAGCGATACGAAAAGGAAAACCGCTGTTGTTCCTTGACTATATTAATGGATTTTGGAAAGCAAAATCAGTAAAAAAACCGCTTTTAGTTACTGCAGAACAAGCCAAATTCATTAGGAATTATCGTTGGAAAAAAATGAAAGAAAAGCTAATCTGAAAATTTATAGCTTTGAGCATTTGAAGATGAGGGATGTAGAATTAAGTCATTTTCCAATTTTCAAATTATATCATTTTAAAATTAATATCACTATTTTTGAAAATATTTTAAAATCATGATGCTCGTTCGCTATTTATCTCAAATTGGAAAATATTTTTTAATGTGGAAAGAAATTTTCAACAAACCCACAAAATGGTCGGTCATGAGACAATTAATATTCAAAGAAATTGATGATTTAATTATTGGCTCACTTGGTATTGTTTGCTTTATTTCCTTTTTTGTTGGAGGTGTGGTTGCGATTCAAACTGCTTTGAATTTAACCAATCCATTAATCCCTAAATACCTTATAGGGTTTGCCACAAGGCAATCTGTAATATTAGAATTTGCACCTACTTTTATTTCTATAATTATGGCAGGAAAAATGGGTTCATTCATTACCTCAAGTATAGGAACGATGCGTGTTACAGAACAAATTGACGCTTTAGAAGTGATGGGTGTTAATTCCTTGAACTATTTGGTTTTTCCGAAATTAATTGCCTTACTACTCTACCCTTTTTTAATTGGCATTAGTATGTTTCTAGGGATTTTTGGTGGTTGGATAGCTGCAGTTTATGGCGGATTTGCAACAAGCAATGATTTTACAACTGGCCTTCAACAAGAATTTATCCCTTTTCATATTATATATGCCTTTATTAAGACCTTTATTTTTGCTTTAATTTTAGCAACAATACCTTCGTTTCATGGTTATTATATGAAAGGCGGAGCACTCGAAGTAGGAAAAGCAAGTACCGTATCTTTTGTATGGACTGCTGTAACAATTATTTTGGCAAATTACATATTAACACAATTACTACTGACCTCATGATAGAAGTTAAAGATATTGAGAAATCATTTGGAGATGCCAAAGTTTTAAAGGGAGTTTCAACCATCTTTGATACTGGGAAAACCAATTTAATAATTGGTCAAAGTGGATCTGGAAAAACAGTTTTGCTTAAAAGTTTACTGGGCATCCATACTCCAGATAAAGGAACAATTTCTTTTGACGGCAGAATTTATTCGAATTTGACCGATGATGAAAAAAGAGCCTTGCGAACCGAAATCGGTATGGTTTTTCAAGGCAGTGCACTTTTTGACAGTATGACGGTTGAAGAAAATGTGGGCTTTCCGTTAAAAATGTTTTCCAATAAATCAGCTTCAGAAATTAAAGAACGCGTTGATTTTGTTATTAATCGTGTCAATTTGATTAATGCAGGTCATAAAAAGCCCTCTGAACTCTCGGGAGGAATGCAAAAAAGAGTAGCAATAGCTCGTGCTATTGTAAACAATCCAAAATATCTTTTTTGTGATGAACCCAACTCTGGTCTTGATCCAAAAACTGCAATTATCATCGACAATTTGATTCATGAAATTACTATAGAATATAACATTACTACTGTAATAAATACACACGATATGAACTCGGTAATGGAAATTGGAGAAAAAATTATTTTTTTAAAAGAAGGAATTTTGGCTTGGGAAGGTACCAAAAAAGACATTTTTAAAACAGACAATGAAGCTATAACCGACTTTGTATATTCGTCCAATCTGTTCAAAAAAATAAGAAAATCACAAAATAAAGAGGATTAAAAAAGGAGCGAAATTCGCTCCCTTTCATTTATAACTTACTCGCTAAAGCAGTAATTCGCTTGATATCTTGTTCTTTACTTTTTGGATAAATCATCAATACGTTTTCATTATCCACAATAATATAATCATCCAATCCATCTATAACAACAAGCTTTTTGGCTTCGGAACGAATAATATTATTGGAGGCGTTTTCTAAAATTACAGTGGCATTTACAACCGTGTTATTGTTATCGTCTTTGTCTAATTTGTCATGTAGCGAACCCCAAGTTCCTAAATCATTCCAATCAAAAGTAGCTGGTAAAACATACACATTTTTCGCCTTTTCCATCACAGCATAATCAATAGAAACGTTTGCTGTCTTTTCGTAATTGGTATGTATAAATTGCTTTTCTTTTTCTGTATTAAAACTTTTTAAACCCTGCTGAAACAATGCGTTCATTTGTGGTTGAAATTCCTCAAAAGCTTCTGTAATCGATGCTACACTCCAAATAAAAATTCCGCCGTTCCAAAGGAAATTCCCTGCCTCTAAAAATGATTTTGCGGTTTCATAATCGGGCTTTTCACGAAACTGATTTACTTTCTTAATGGGGTTTGCATCTGCTTTATCAAACTCGATATAACCAAAACCTGTATTTGGAAATGTGGGCTGAATTCCTAAAGTCATCAACGCATTTTGCTGCTGACAAAAAGTAAAACACTGTTCTAAATCTCTTGAAAAAGCAGCTTCATCCTCAATCCAGTGATCGCTTGGTGCAACCACCATAACGGCGTTGGGGTTTTTCTTTTGAATTTTCAGCGAAGCGTATAAAATACAAGGTGCGGTATTTCGCATCGCTGGTTCTAACAAAATTTGCTCTTGTTTGACCATTGGCAATTGTTCTAAAACCAAGTTGTTATAACGTTCGTTTGTTAATATCAAAATATTTTCTGTCGGAATTATTTTTGATAAACGACTAAATGTTTTCTGTATCAAAGTATCGCCCGAACCTAACATATCGTGAAACTGTTTCGGCAAATCAGTAGTACTAACAGGCCAAAAACGGGACCCAACGCCACCTGCCATTAGTATGGCGTAATAATTTTTATCCATTTTTAAATAATTTCATAGAGACAAAGGTACAAAGTGACATAGCTATTCATAGCTTAACACGGTAAAATTTCGACTTCAGCATTAGCATTAAACAAAAATAATCTTCCTGTATTTACTTCTAAACACTCATAGCGTTTAACCCGAAGTCCTTTTTTCTGGAAAATTCGACCGTTTTTTATTCGAAATAAACTACCGCTTGGCACTTCGTGAATAAAGTTTATGTCGGGTTTTCGTTCGTCAAATTGTTTTAACGCATACGCTAACCGAGCATCGGTATCGCTACTGGCGGTGGGGTTTCTAAAATGATTTGCCACTAATGGCAAAACCGAATGAGGAAATATTTCGGGTCGAATAAAAGGTAACATCAACCGCTGAAAAGTAACTTTCCATTCGTTGCCGTGTGGTTTTATCATTCGTCCATATTTTTCAAAAGCCGCCAAGTGGGCTATTTCGTGCACCAACGTAATTAGGAAACGGTATTTGTTCAAATTAGAATTTACCGTTATTTCATGCTTACCGGTCAGCGCTTTTCTATAATCGCCATGACGCGTTTGCCGTTCGTTAACGATTTTAAGATGTACGTTATTCTCTTTGATTAATTCAAAGCATGAAATTACGGCATGTTCGGGTAAGTATTTAGATAAGACTTCGCTCATAATTTAGTTGTTGGTTGTTGGTTGTTGGTTGTCGATTGTTGGGTTTTCATCAACTATCAACTGTCAACCATCAACTCTTTAAGGAGTACTGGATGAAACCTGAATTATTTTTCCGTTATGATATTTGTTTCCTGTTAAGGCAAAATTGAAAATATAATCCGCCATTTCCGGTGCAGAAGTTGGAGCTTCATAACCCGGAAAAGCTTCCTGCAACATTTCGGTATTTACTGCGCCAAGAGCTAATACATTAAAAGCAATTCCTTGCTCTTTGTATTCTTCAGCTAATAATTCCGATAGTGTAATTACTGCTCCTTTGCTGGAACTGTATGCTGAAAGCCCAGCGAATTTCATGCTGCCTTGAATTCCACCCATCGAACTTATCGAAACTACGTGACTTCCTTTTTGAAGATAAGGCAAACAAATTCGCGTGAGATTGGCAATGGCAAAAACATTGACTTTATAAACGTTTTCAAAATCGTCTTGAGTAGTTTGTGCAAAGGGTTTGTTTATGAGACTTCCTGCATTGTGGATAATGACATCTGCTTTTTTCCAGGCTTTAGAGAGAAAATCAACAACGTTAACTAACTCATCTTCTTTTGATAAATCAACAGAAAGGCAGGTTATATTTGAATTTTGGAGTAACGCTTGAGGCGTATTTCTAGAAATGGCCAACACTTGATGACCAGCATTGGCAAACTGCAACGCTAATTCGTAACCAATACCGCGAGATGTTCCGGTGATGATAATGTTTTTCATGTTTCTTTATCTGATTTTCAAAAGTATGAAAAAAGCAGCCGTTTCAAAAACCGAGATACTATATTTTAAATTGATTAATGGCTTTCTAAAATTGGGATGGCATATAATAAAGTTATTTATCATAATCCGAAAATCGGGATGGCATATAATAAAGTTATTTATCATAATCCGAAAATTGGGATGGCATATAATAAAGTTATTTATTATAATCCGAAAATCGAGATGGCATATAATAAAGTTATTTATTATAATCCGAAAATTGGGATAGCATATAATAAAGTTATTTATCATAATCCGAAAATCGGGATGGCATATAATAAAGTTATTTATCATAATCCGAAAATCGGGATGGCATAAAATAAAGTTATTTATGGCTTTACCAAAACAACTAATTTAAAAATATGCCATTTGTACTGATTCTACTTTTCTTTTAATCAGAAAATTTACTACTGTTAATGTGTGGTCTTTTAAATCAAAAAAAACCAATCGTTTCCGAAAGGGTTTAGTGATTAGTAACGTAAAACTTTAAATATTATGTTGATATAAATTAACAAAAAAAAATTATACCAAACCACGAGAAATTACAATTCTTTGAATTTCTGAAGTTCCTTCATAAATTTGAGTAATTTTTGAATCGCGCATCATTCGTTCTACGTGGTATTCGGCAACATAACCATTTCCTCCGTGAATTTGAACCGCTTCATTAGCAACCTCTAAAGCAATTTCCGACGCGTATAATTTTGCCATTGAACCAGAGTGAGCAATATCTTTACCTTCATCTTTTTCGCATGCCGCTTTCATGATCAACAATTTAGCCGCTGTAATTTTTACAAACATATCCGCCAATTTGAATGCAATAGCTTGATGTTTAAAGATTTCTTTGCCAAAAGCTTTTCGCTCGTGAGAATATTTTAACGCCAATTCATAAGCACCCGTTGCAATTCCCAATGCTTGTGATGCAATCCCGATTCTTCCTCCGTTTAACACATTCATCGCAAAGTTAAAACCAAAACCATCAGCACCAATTCTGTTTTCTTTTGGAACTTTAACATCGGTAAACATAAGCGAATGCGTATCGCTACCGCGGATTCCCATTTTCTTTTCTTTAGGACCAATATCAAAACCTTTCCAACCTTTTTCTACAATAAAAGCATTGATTCCTTTATGTCCTTTTTCGACATCGGTTTGAGCAATCACTAAATAAGTGGTAGCAGAAGCACCATTAGTAATCCAGTTTTTGGTTCCGTTTAATAAGTAATAATCGCCCATATCTATTGCTGTCGTTTTTTGCGAACTGGCATCGCTCCCCGCTTCGGGTTCAGACAGGCAAAAGGCACCAATTCCTTCTCCTTTGGCAAGTGGCACTAGATATTTCATTTTCTGCTCTTCATTGCAATATTTTTCCATACCGGCACAAACCAACGAATTATTTACAGACATAATTACGGCTGCAGAAGCGTCTATCTTGGCTATTTCGGTCATTGCCAAAACATAAGAAATACTGTCCAAACCTGAACCGCCATATTTAGGATCGACCATCATTCCCATAAAACCTAAATCTGCCATCATTTTGATTTGTTCTGTAGGGAATTTAGAATGTTCGTCTCTTTC
Source organism: Flavobacterium sp. (assembly GCF_025352015.1). Lineage (GTDB taxonomy): Bacteria > Bacteroidota > Bacteroidia > Flavobacteriales > Flavobacteriaceae > Flavobacterium. The sequence goes on along the minus strand of NZ_JANXUG010000039.1, from coordinate 9,018 downwards.
TATAACACCTGGCAACAATTCAGCTATTGCAAAATCTCTTGCCGCTTGTTGAATCATTACTTGCTCTTCGGTTAAATTAAAATCCATGAATTGTTGCGATTATGTTGGTTGTTTCTTTAATTTTGGTGAGCAAAAATAACACATAAAACTCAAAATTTCAAACGTTTTCGTAAATTTAGATTATGTTTAAACAATCTTATCACATTATCGGTGTGATGTCAGGTACTTCGCTTGATGGTGTTGATCTGGCGCACCTTTATTTTAAAATTATTGATGGCAAATGGAATTATGAAATTTTGGAATGCGAAACCATTTCTTATTCTGAAGAATGGTCAAACAATTTGAGAGTTGCAGTTTCTTTTTCGGAAACCGAATTGCAGCAACTTAATGAAGCGTACACGTTGCTTTTAGCGAATGTTATAAAAACTTTTATTGAAAAACATAGTATCAAAAACCTCGATGCAGTTTGCAGTCATGGGCATACTATTTTGCACCAACCCCAAAATGGTTTGACGTTACAAATTGGTAATTTACTCAAAATTGCTGAAATTATAGAGCAAACTGTGGTTTGTGATTTTAGAGTACAAGATGTTCAATTGGGTGGACAAGGCGCGCCGTTAGTTCCTGTGGGTGATAAAATTTTATTTTCAGAATTTGACTATTGCCTTAACCTTGGAGGATTTTCTAATGTTTCTTTTGAGCATTATAATACCAGAATTGCCTTTGATATTGCGCCCGTAAACACCGTACTAAATTTTTACGCTCATCAATTAGGATTTGATTATGATGATAAAGGAAAAATTTCTCGTTCAGGAAAATTGCATTTGGAACTTTTTGAAGAATTAAACGCTTTGGCATATTACCAAAAAGCTTTTCCTAAATCGCTTGGATTTGAATTTGTGAAAGAAATTATTTTGCCATTGATTGAAAACTATTCAATCGCAACTGAAGATAAAATGCGAACTTTTACGGAACATATTGCCATACAAACAAATTTGGCTTTACCAAAAAAAACCGGCAAAATGCTTGTCACAGGCGGTGGTGCTTATAACGATTTTTTGATTGAGCAACTAGAATTTCATTTACCGCAACTTGAAATAATAATTCCCGATGCTAAAACATTAGAATATAAAGAAGCCCTAATCTTCGGTTTACTTGGTGTGTTGAAATTACGCAACGAGAACAATGTTTTATGTAGTGTAACGGGAAGCAAACACAATCATAGTGCTGGCAGTATTTATGAAGTTTGACATTAAAAATTTATCGATTAAAATACAACAACAACATTGTAGCTATAATCATTAACAAACAACAAGGATAAATTGTTTTAAAACTCCATTGTTGCTTGCGCCAATAATAAATACAAAGCACAGGCAAAACAACTAACATAATCATCATGGGCAACCACAGTATTTCACAAATGACACCAACAATTACATAATGATATACACTTTTGGTCACCGCAAAAAACCAAAAAAAGGTCAAAATAAAAGTGCTTACTACTATTACAACTTCTTTTCTCACAGAGTCTAGTTTTATTTTTTCTCCAACTCTTCTAGCATTCGGATAATTTTATCCAATTTATCGACTTCCATCGAATTGAGTTTAAGAGTTAACGCTTCTATTTCTTCCTTGGCTTGAATATTGGTTTTATAATCTGCTTCAGCATTCATTCGGTCGCGCTCGTTTTGACGGTTTTGTGCCATCATAATTATAGGTGCCGCATAAGCCGCTTGTGTAGAGAAAAGAAGGTTTAATAAAATAAACGGATACGGATCCCAATGCGAAACAAAGGCCACAAAATTTAATGCCATCCAAATAACAACTATGATGGTTTGGATAATAATAAACCGCCATGAACCCATATTGCTCGCTACTTTATCTGCCAATCGGCTACCAAAAGATAAATTTTCTGAATGTTGCTGATGCCAATTTTTTAATATACCCATAACGCTATTTTGTTTTTAGTTACTAATTATTGAAAGCTATCCAAACATATAAATTTTTCATGAATAAGTACCCAATTGTATTTTCTTTTTTATAATTTAGCTTTTAAATCTAAAAATTTATAAAACAATGAGAAAATTAATGTTTGCCATCATGGCACTAGTAGGATTTACGCTTACTTCATCAGCACAACAAGCTCCTAAAAAAGCTGACAAAGCTGCTAAAGAAACCAAAGCTCCCGCAGCAAAAAAAGAGGAAGCAAAAGCGCCTTTGAAAAAAGACGGAACGCCAGACAAACGTTTTAAAAAGAAAGAAGAAGCAAAAACTCCTTTGAAAAAAGACGGAACACCTGATAAACGTTATAAGGAAAACAAAAAATAGTAATTAGCTAACGCCACTTTCGAGTGGCGTTTTTTTTATGCTAATTTCCCAAATCCTAATTCCTATATTTGCACCACAAACAAGCTACATACTATGAAAGAATTATTGAAGAAATTTGAAGATAAAACACCCGAAATAGTATTTAACTGGAAAGATGCAGAAACCGAAGCCGAAGGTTGGACTGTCATCAACTCCCTACGCGGCGGCGCGGCTGGTGGCGGAACACGAATGAGAAAAGGATTGGATATGAACGAAGTGCTCTCTCTGGCTAAAACTATGGAAGTAAAATTTTCTGTTTCTGGACCTGCTATTGGTGGCGCCAAATCTGGGATTAATTTTGACCCAAATGACCCTAGAAAAAAAGGTGTTTTGCAACGTTGGTACAAAGCCGTTTCTCCATTATTAAAAAGTTATTACGGAACCGGTGGCGATTTGAATGTGGATGAAATTCATGAAGTTATTCCGTTTACCGAAGAATGTGGCGTATGGCATCCGCAGGAAGGTGTGTTTAACGGGCATTTTAAACCTACCGAAGCCGATAAAATCAATAGAATTGGACAATTGCGCCAAGGCGTAATTAAGGTTATCGAAAACCCAAAATTCTCTCCCGATGTCATACGGAAATACACCATTGCCGATATGATTACCGGATATGGAGTTGCCGAAGCCGTGCGTCATTATTATCATATTTATGGTGGCGATGTGAAGGGTAAAAAAGCCATTGTGCAGGGTTTTGGAAATGTGGGTTCGGCGGCGGCATTCTATTTAACAGAAATGGGTGCTAAAGTTGTTGGAATTATTGACCGCGACGGCGGCATCATCAACGAAGAAGGTTTTACATTCGATGAAATAAAAACATTATTTTTAAATAAAGCCGGTAACAAACTAGTGGCACAAAACCTTATTCCGTTTGCCGAAATAAATGAAAAAGTTTGGACACTAGGTGCCGCTATATTCGCGCCCTGTGCCGCTTCGCGATTGGTAACCAAAGACCAAATAGACCACTTAATCCAGCACGGATTAGAAGTTATTTCGTGTGGAGCCAATGTTCCGTTTGCCGATAAAGAAATATTCTTCGGAAGCATCATGGAAGCCACCGATAGCAAAGTTAGTTTGATTCCCGATTTTATTTCTAATTGCGGTATGGCACGCGTGTTTGCTTATTTTATGGAAGCAAAAGTGCAAATGACCGATGAATCCATCTTTTATGACATTTCGGAAACTATTAAAAATGCTTTAGAAAAAGCAAATCATTTGAACCCCGATAAAAAGAACATCAGTGCAACGGCTTTTGAAATTGCTTTAAAACAATTGGTATAAACCAATTTCGAGTAAGATTGCACAATAATATTTATTTTTAAGCGTTATATTCCCAATTATTCAACCACTAAACGGCTATCAATATGGAACTATCTAAAGATGACAAAAAATCATTAGCGATTACAACGGCAGTCTATGCTTTGTTGCTGTTGCTGCTTTTCTTTTTGCGTTTTTGGCCTCCAGCCAATATGAAACTCATGGGCGGCGGTGGCGGTGGCGGCATCGAAATGAACTTTGGCGACAGCGACTATGGCATGGGCAACAATTACAAAAGTGATGTGCTCAATGTAAAAAACCAGACAAAAGTTGCTCCCGTAAAAACCACGCCCGATGAAAACACTATTTCTGATGACAATGCGGATAATAATGTAGTAATTCCTAAAAAGGAAAAAAGCAAGAAAACACCGGTTGAAGTTAAAAAAGACCTCAAACCCGTAGTTGAAAAACCAAAAGTTTCTAAAAATGCTAACGATGCCTTGTCGAATATATTGGGTAACAAGAACGGCGATGGCAATGACAACAAAGCCGGAAACAAAGGAAATGCCAATGGGAACTTAAACACCAAAGGCTATTATGGCACGGGCAGCGGCAATGGCAATGGAAACGGACCTGGTAATGGCCCAGGAACAGGACCCGGTAGCGGACCAGGAACTGGCGGTGGTAAAGGTGGCGGCACTGGATATTCTCTGGGCAACCGCAAAGCACTCAACAAACCTCAACCCGCTTACACCTGCCAAGAACAAGGGAGAGTCGCCGTGCAGGTTTCTGTAGATAGAAACGGAAATACCATCAGTGTGACCGCAGGAATTCAAGGAACAACCAATACCGCAAAATGCTTGCTTGACCAAGCCAAAATTGCTGCCCAAAATACTAAATGGCAAGCCGACAGCAATGCCCCCGAAAAACAAGTAGGGAAAATAATTTATACGTTTACCTTAAACTAAAGTGTATATGAAACAAATAGCATCCATTTTTTTATTCATTATCAGTATAACCAGTTTTTCTCAAATAAAAGTTTCGGTTTACAACGAAAAAACCGATATGGGTTATACTGTTCTTGTTGACAATAACGAGTTCTGCCCTGTTTCTGTTTTTTTAAATTTGGAATTAACCAATCTAACTTCTAGTAACGGAAATGATAAAATTTTTGTGATTCCTGCCCAGACAAAAAAATTTATAATAACCACGCTTCAAATTACGCAACCCAATGCTGCCTATGGTTTTAAGACCAAAACACGTTCTAATTATGGCGACAGTACTAAAACAGATTACGATGAGTATACCTATTCGTTGCCTTTTCAAACCGGGAAATCCTTTGCCGTTTTTCAGGGGTATAATGGCAGTTTTTCGCATCAAAATGAAAATTCATTAGATTTTACAATGCCCATTGGAACCCAAGTTGTAGCGGCAAGAGCCGGAATTGTCATCAAAGTGGTCGCAAATAATAACCAAAATTGTCCTGAAAAAAAATGTGCCGAATACAATAACTACATCATGTTGTATCACAGCGATGGCACTTTTTCGAAATACATTCACCTCAAGATGAATGGCGTTGTGGTAAAAGAGGGCACTATCGTGAAAGAAAACGATTTGTTAGGTTACAGTGGCAATACAGGATGGTCAAACGGACCTCATTTGCATTTTATGGTCTACCTGCAACGCATAGATAAGGTGGAAACTATAAAAACCAAGTTTAAGATAAACGATGGCACATCATCACAACTATTAACCGAGAAGGTTGACTATATCAAAAATTATTAAGGCATAAAAAAAAGCATCCTTTGGGATGCTTTTTTATTTTATGGAGTGGTAATTTTATACTTTAATATCGTTTTCCTTTTAAGTTATAATAACAAGTTTTGAGATTATAATAACAAGCTTTGAGGTAATAATAAGAAGCTTTGAGGTAATAATTTTAGGAGACTGTCCAAAAAAATTATGAGACTGTCCAAAAAACTGTGTAAACGCCTCTTATACAGTTTTTAGGTTTTGTAATTTGCAATTCAATCGTAGTTAAAAAGTAATATATTTGGGTTTGAAAAGGTTGGTTTGAAAAGAAATTACGGTTTTAATACGAACTGCCGTTAGTGGCAACCCTAGCGCAACCCTGCGCATAACGCAGAACTGACGAAAAAATCATCAAAAAATTAACTAAAAAAAATACTACTTTAGCGTTTTGAAAAAGTAAAATTATGGCATTAAGTTGGAACGAAATTAAAGAAAGAGCTGTAAAGTTTTCTAAAGAATGGGCAGAATATTCTAACGAAGAAGCAGACGCAAAACCATTTTTAGTAGAATTCTTTAACATCTTTGGAATCTACAGCAAAAAAGTTGCAACTTTTGAACATCGAGTAAAAAAACTTGATGAACGTGATGGTTACATCGATTTACTCTGGAAAGGAACAATTTTAATAGAAATGAAAAGTCGAGGTAAAAATCTTGACAAAGCATTTCAACAAGCTAAAGATTATTTACACGGATTAAAACAACACGAATTACCAAAATATATTTTAGTTTCTGATTTTGAAATCTTCAAACTTTACGATTTAGAAGAAGAAAACATCGTTGAATTTAAAATTTCAGAATTAGTAGCCAACATTCAAAGTTTTGGCTTTTTACTTGGCTATCAAAAGAAAGTTTACAAAGAACAAGACCCAGCCAACATAAAAGCGGCTGAACTTATGGGTAAACTTCACGACCGATTAAAAGAAATTGGTTACGATGGTCATCCGTTAGAAGTTTATTTGGTTCGCCTACTCTTTTGTCTTTTTGCCGAAGACACAACTATTTTTAACAAACAACAATTTCAAGATTATATTGCTTTTCGCACCAACGAAGACGGAAGCGATTTAGCACCAAAACTGCAAGAACTTTTTCAAGTTCTCGACACACCAAACGAAAAACGTTTTAAAAATCTTGACGAAGATTTGATGGCATTTCCGTATGTAAACGGAAAACTATTTCAAGAAATCTTGCCAATGGCAAGTTTCGATACAAAAATGCGACAAGCATTATTAGATTGTTGTTACATCGATTGGAGCAAAATTTCTCCAGCAATTTTTGGCTCAATGTTTCAAAGCGTAATGAATCCGAAAGAACGCCGAAATCTTGGCGCACATTACACCAGCGAAACCAATATTTTAAAACTTATAAAACCTTTATTTCTTGACGAACTTTGGGCAGAATTTGAAAACGTAAAAAACAACAAAAACAAACTTCCAGAGTTTCACAAAAAAATAAGTCAACTCAAGTTTCTTGACCCAGCGTGTGGTTGCGGAAACTTTTTAGTAATTACTTATAGAGAATTACGCTTGTTAGAAATTGATGTTTTACGTGCATTAAACAAATCAGGACAAGGATTTCTTGACGTTCGTGAAATCATTTGGCTCGATGTCGATATGATGGGCGGAATCGAGTACGAAGAATTTCCAGCTCGAATTGCTGAAGTTGCAATGTGGTTAATCGACCACCAAATGAATATGTTAATTAGTAACGAATTCGGACAATATTTTGCACGTTTGCCATTAAAAAAATCAGCAAATATTGTTCACGGCGATGCATTAGAAGTTGATTGGGAATATGTTGTTCCAAAAGAGCAACTTTCTTATATTCTAGGAAATCCACCATTTATAGGTTCTAAAATAATGACACAATTGCAACGCAATCAAATAGTAAAAGAATTTGATAACATTCAAGGAAGTGGTGTTTTAGATTATGTAACAGGTTGGTATATAAAATCGGCTAAATTCATTCAAAACACAAAAATAAAAGTTGCTTTTGTTTCTACAAATTCAATTGTTCAGGGCGAACAAACGTCTATACTTTGGGGTCAAATGTTAAATAAATTTAGCATAAAAATTCATTTTGCTCATCGTACTTTTAAATGGAGCAATGAAGCGAAAGGAAATGCAGCAGTTTATTGTGTAATAGTTGGTTTCGCCAACTACGACACTAGTAATAAAAGCATTTTTGAATATGAAAATATTAAAGGTGAAGCACACGAAATAAAAGCAAAAAACATCAATGCTTATTTAGTTGATGCTAAAGATATTTTTATAGAAAAAAGAAGAAACTCAATTTGTAATATCCCTGAAATTAAATTTGGAAGTATGCCAAATGACGGAGGTTTTTTATTATTAACTAATGATGAAAAAATTGAATTTCTTAAAAAAGAACCAAATGCTGAAAAATATATTAAACATCTTTTAAGTGCGAAAGAATTCCTGAATAATGAAAATAGATGGTGTTTTTGGTTAGAAGATATAAATCCTTCGGATTTAAAATCTTTGCCAGAAACTTCTAAAAGAGTTCAAAACGTAAAAGATTACAGAAATAAAAGTACACGATTGGCAACCAAAAAATTAGCGGATTTCCCAACTTTATTTGGAGAAAACAGACAGCCAAATTCAGATTTTATTTTAATTCCACGACATTCATCAGAAAACAGAAAATATATTCCTTTAGGTTTTTTTAATTCTGAATATGTTCCGAGCGATAGTTGTTCGTTTGTTTCAAATGCAAGTCTTTTTCATTTTGGTATTTTGATGTCAACAATGCATATGGCTTGGGTTAAATCTGTTTGCGGTAGGTTAAAAAGTGATTTTAGATATTCAAACGAATTGGTTTATAATAATTATCCATTTCCTGAAAATCCAAGTGAAAAACAAGTAAAACAAATTGATGAAAAAGCACAAAAAGTTTTAGATGTTCGTTCAAGTTTTCCAAAAAGTTCATTGGCAGATTTATACAATCCGCTAACAATGCCCCCAACATTAATAAAAGTACATAACGAGTTAGACAAAGCCGTAGATTCTGCATACAGAACTGCGCCTTTTACAAACGAAGCCAATAGAATGGTATATTTATTTGAGTTGTACGAAAAATTTACAGCCGACTTATTTACAAAAGAAAAGCCAAAGAAAAAGAAATAACAAAATGTGTCAAGTAATTTTAGGAGGGGTCAGTTGTGGGATTATCTTTTGATTTTTTTTCGCCTTTTAATTTTCGGATTATGGTCATAAAATCTTCGAGTTGCACTTGTGTAACTCCATCTGTAGCCTTATACGCTTTACGAAGTTTAGTAAGTTCACGGTTTAATGGTTTGAAGATTGTTTCCCTACCATCGACAGCTATAGAGTACGGAGCAACTAAATTGTTTACACTAGTTTGTTGTGAAAATGCTGTGGTGTAAACACTTTGTAGATTGGTTAGAAGCAATTTTGGATTATTTGGATTATATATTGCACCTAGTGCAATAATGTTAGTGTTTAGTAAATTGAGATTAGCAATGTTTTTTGCATGTCCCACTTCGGATGTTGAAGCCATATAGTTTTATTGTTTAATTATTATTATCTAAAAATAATAATTTAT
>NZ_JANXUG010000083.1 GCF_025352015.1 Flavobacterium sp. | reverse complement strand
TTTCTTATTCAAGTTATCTACCATTCTATCTAGTGGGCTTTGTATTTTATCAACGGCTGTTTTGGTCAAATGCGTGTAAATAGTAGTGGTTTTTATACTTGAGTGTCCCAAAAACTGCTGTATGTAGCGTATATCGGTACCATTTTCTAATAAATGCGTGGCCTAGCTATGGCGCAACCAATGTAGCGTAACAGGTTTTGTAATTTTATTGGAGATTAATGAATTTTTATCTTTTAATCACCATAGTTTTTCCCTAAATTTGGTGCTTTGGTTTTCACTTTTAAACCATATACTTTAAACTGCAAAAAGAATAAATGTCGAGCATCATTCAATTACTTCCTGATCATGTTGCCAACCAAATTGCGGCGGGCGAAGTGGTACAAAGACCTGCATCTGTAGTTAAAGAATTGCTAGAAAACGCTGTAGATGCAAAAGCTACCGATATTAAACTCATTATTAAAGACGCTGGAAAATCCTTGATTCAAGTTATAGATAATGGCATTGGGATGAATGTTACCGATTCGCGCTTGTGTTTTGAACGCCATGCTACTTCTAAAATTCGGCATGCCGAGGATTTGTTTTCGCTGCACACCAAGGGATTTCGTGGCGAAGCATTAGCCTCTATTGCTGCCATTGCTCATGTGGAAATGAAAACTAAACAGGAGCAAGAGGAATTTGGGACACATTGTATCATTGAGGGAAGCAAATTTATGTCGCAGGAACCAGCGGTTTTGCCAAGGGGAACTTCGTTTTCTGTTAAGAATTTGTTTTTTAATATTCCGGCGCGACGCAATTTCTTAAAATCGGATACGGTGGAGCAGCGCTATATTGTAGATGAATTTCAGCGTGTTGCCCTGGCGCATCCTAGTATTCATTTTACGATGTATCATAACGGTAGTGAAATGTTTAACTTACCGATTTCGAATTTTAGGCAACGTATTGTTAATATTTTTTCGGGTAAAACCAATGAAAAGTTGGTGCCTGTAAAAGAAGAAACCGACATCGTAAATCTGCACGGATTTATAGGCAAGCCAGAGTTTGCCAAGAAAAATAGGGGAGAGCAATTTTTTTTTGTAAATGATAGGTTTATCAAAAGTGGTTATTTGCATCATGCGGTGATGGCTGCTTATGACGGATTGCTTTCGGCGGGCGCGCAACCAAGTTATTTTTTGTATCTGGACGTTCCGCCACACACCATTGACATTAATATTCATCCCACTAAAACTGAAATTAAGTTTGATGATGAGCATGCCTTGTATGCTATTTTGCGTGCTGCGATTAAGCATAGTTTGGGACAATTTAATGTTGCGCCTGTTTTAGATTTTGATAGAGATTCTAATTTAGACACCCCGTATCAATATCAAAATAAAGTTGTAGCGTACCCGACGATTCAGGTGGATAGGGAATACAATCCGTTTTCGGAAGAAAAATCAAATAAAACTTTTGCAGTTTCTTCTAATTTTAGAAAACCAGAAGCCCAACCTAGTTGGGAAAGTTTGTACGTAGGATTGAAACATGCAGGACAGCAAATTGCAGAAATGAGTTTTGAAACCGATGCTGTGTCGTCTTCTTTATTTGAAGAAAACTTACTAGATGAAGAAATAAAACGAACGTATCAGATTCATAAAAAATACATTGTTAGTCCTATAAAATCTGGGATGGTAATTATTAATCAAAAACGAGCACACGAAAGGGTGTTGTATGAAGGCTATTTGACCAGTATGACTGTTCAGAAGGCATCTAGTCAGCAATTGTTGTTTCCGTTGCAGTTGTATTTTTCATCAGGCGAAATCACTTTATTAGTCGAATTAAAAACAGCTCTCGAACATACGGGATTTATTTTTGAAACGATTGATGAGGACAGTGTGATTATTTCTGGCTTGCCGGTGAATGTAACGGAAAGCGAAATTTCTATTGTTTTGGAAGAGTTATTAAGTGATTTGCAAGATGGCATTCCGGATAGCAGTTTTTGTCAAAACGATACCATTGCCAAGTCGATGGCAAAAAGTTTGGCTGTAAAAACCGGAACGTATTTAACCGAAAAAGAACAAGAAAATTTGGTACACAATCTTTTTGGGTGTAGAGAACCCAATGTATCGCCGTTTCAAAAACCTACTTTCATCACGATGAGTGTGGAAGATTTAGATAAAAAATTCAGCTTATGATGCGCATGACCGAAACTGTAAAGCAGTTACTTATTATAAATATTATTTTTTTTATAGGCTCACAATTTGTAGCAATGGCTTATCCATTGTTTTCTTTGTATTATCCGTTAAGCCCCCATTTTAGAGTGTGGCAACCTTTAACCAGTATGTTTATGCATGCGCCAATGCCCAACTTGATGCATATTGTTTTCAATATGTTTGCTTTGGTTTCTTTTGGATCTGCTTTGGAGCATTTTTGGGGAGCGAAAAAGTTTATTTTCTTTTATATTTCTTGTGGATTAGGTGCGGCAGCGTTGCATACAGCCGTAAATTATTTCCAAATACAATATGCATTAGAGCAATTGTCAATTTTGAATTTTTCTAAAAACGATATTCAAATTCTTTTGAGTGCAGACTACGGCAGCGTCTTTGATGGTAATGGGCAAATGCTCGCGAGCAAAGTAAAAACTATTTTAGATAATGCAAAATGCAATCAGGATCAGTTTAATATATTGGCTTCGGCAGTACAAAATTTTCAATCTACTTCGTTGGGTGCTTCGGGTGCTATTTACGGATTGCTGACTGCGTTTGCGTTTATGTTTCCAATGGCAGAACTAGGAATTATGTTTATCCCGATTCCGATTAAAGCGAAATACTTTGTGCCTGGAATTATTGCAGTCGATTTGTTTTTAGGATTTAAAGGAAGCTCGCTTTTTGGCGCTGGCGGTACAGGAATTGCTCACTTTGCTCACATTGGCGGAGCCTTGACGGGTTTTATTATGATGTGGTACTGGAAGAAAAATCAGTTTAATAAAAATAGGTGGAACTAAGCTATGAGTATCATCGAGGATTTAAAGTTTCAGTATAAAATAGGAGGTATTTCCAATAAGATGATTTATTGGAATGTGGGCTTTTTTCTACTATCGATACTATTTTTCTACCAATTTAAGTTTGGCGTTTTTAACTATCCAAATTGGTTGGCGGTTTCATCTGAACCAAAAATTGTTTTAACAAGACCATGGACATTATTGACATATGCTTTTTTGCATTATGGATTTCTGCATTTGTTTTTTAATATGATGGTACTCAACTTTTCTAGTCGATTGTTTCTAACTTTTTTCACCCAAAAACAATATCTTGGTTTATATCTTTTGAGTGCCATTTTTGCAGGGTTGTGTTTTGTGTTGAGTTTTTATTTTTTACATCAAACCTCGGCTATGGTTGGTGCATCGGCAGCTATCATGGCCTTGCTAGTAGCCACCACAACGTATCAGCCTTTGATGGAAATTCGATTATTATTAATCGGAAATGTAAAACTTTGGCACATTACAGCTGTGCTGGTTATCTTGGATTTATTACAAATTCAGATGGATAACACAGGCGGTCATATTGCTCATTTAAGCGGAGCGTTTTTCGGTTATATTTACATCAAGTTGTTGCAAAACGGCACTGATTTAAGTAAAATTGTTGATTTTGTATTGAATTTATTTAGCAAAAAACAAGCTACACCTTTCAGAAAAGTGCATGTAAATCCTAGAAAACCCATGGTAAAAAGAGAGAGTAAAATTGTTGTTAAAGATAAATCGCAACAACAGTTGGATGAAATTTTGGATAAAATCAGCCAGTCAGGTTATGATAGTTTGAATAAAGAAGAAAAAGAATTCTTGTTCAAAGCTGGGAAATAAAGTGTAATGAAAAAATTATCGTGGTTTAATAAAGTAGTATTTGGTTTTAATATAGTTATTACTGTAGTGACTTTTGTTGCTTATGTTTTGCCGTTTCTGGCCCCTAAAATGTTTCCGCTGCTTTCAGTATTAACTTTGATTTTGCCTTTGTTTCTTATTTTAAACGCGTTATTTTTTATTTATTGGTTACTGCAATTAAAACGACAGGTGATTCTTTCGGGTGTCGTTTTATTATTGGGCATTACTTTTATCAATAAGTTTTACAAATTCTCCTCTACAGATAAAATAAGTGAAGAAAAAGATTTTACTGTAATGAGTTACAACGTGCGCTTGTTTAATTTATTTGATTGGATTCCTTATAGAAACGTTGGTGATGCTATTTTGGGGTTTATCAATGAGCAAAACCCTGACATTTTATGCATTCAAGAATATTCAGAAACTGCCAAAGTAGATTTGCGAATTTACAAGTACAAAGCCATTTTTATGGAAGGCAAAAAAATAAAAACTGGACAAGCAATTTTCTCTAAATTTCCCATATTTAATCAAGGCGATTTCAAAATTCCACAGGCGGGAAACAATATTATCTATGCTGATATAAAAATCGGAAAAGATACTTTGAGAGTTTATAATATTCATTTACAATCTATCAAAATATCACCTGATGTTAATGAGATTTCAGAGCATGTTGACTCCATCAATCAAAGCAAATCAGAGCAGGTTTTTACCCGAATTCGGGATGCTTTTTCTAAACAAGAACAACAAGCCGAAATCTTGTTCAAGCATAAAAGTAATTGTCCGTATCCGATTATTATATGTGGTGACATGAACAATAGTCCATTTTCTTATGTATATCGAAGTATAAAAACCGATTTGAATGATTGTTTTGAAGAAGCAGGAAATGGTTTTGGACAAACGTATAAGTTTAAATATTATCCCGCTCGAATAGATTATATTTTTGCTAATAAAAAAATGACAGTCAAAAGTTTTACGACTTTTACTGCGTTTGAAAATTCCGATCATTTTCCGGTAATGACACGCTTGAGTTTTTTGGAGTAGTTAGAGCAGTTGTTTTCTTATATACTCCAAGGCAAAGCGTCCCTCATTAAACAACAAATCTAAAACCGAAAGATTGTTTAAAAAGCCGTGTTTGTCTCCAAAAACTTGGGTGTACGATTCAAATTTTGAAGTATCTTTTTTTCCGTTAATCAAATGTCGACAATCTACTTTTTCATCTACGTTGTGGAAGAATTCTGATGTTTCATTATAGTCAAATTCTAATCGCAAGCATTTAGAAACAATCGACATGGTTTCTAGGTTCAAATCCATCAAAAAAGTATGTTTTTTTTGAAAAATTGGAAGTAAATCATCTTCAAAATATTCAAAAAACGGCGATGTTCTGTATGCCGCTTCGAGCGATTTGAAATGTTGTTTTTGCCAATCAAAGTCATTTTCAATCTTGACTTCTTTAATGCGTTGATGCCTATTGTTGCTGTGTTTTACTGGAACATTCAATAGTTGAATTCCGTTTGGACTGTAAATATACATCCGGCTCCGATTAGTTTGTTTCTGAAAATTATCTTCCATTTCAAAGGTCACCAAATTTGCATTGGCAATCGCTATAAAATTGCTGATAGATGGGAAATAAGACGGATGGATAATGATGTTCACTTGGTTTAAAGTTTTAAAAGTCAAAAGTCATAAAATCTAAAACAGACTGAATGACTTTTTACATTTTCAAATTTTCAAATTATCTAATTTTCAAATTGATTAAGTTTTGTTCGCTTTTCTTTTTTTCCAAAAATAATCACCTATAAAATATAGCGCCAACAACCCAAGGAAGATTTTAAAATAGGATTGCGGTTGTCCCTCGCCACTCACAGTTGTAAATAGTCGTTCCCAACGTATTTTGTTGAGCCCTTTTCCGGAAGAATTCCAACTCATCCAAATAAAAACAGGTTTACCCACAATGTGATTTTCGGGAACGTAACCCCAGTAACGGCAGTCTTCTGAATTATGCCTGTTATCTCCCATCATCCAATAGTAATTTTGTTTGAAAGTATAGGAAGTTATTTTTTTATCATTTACATATATATCATTGCCAACTACTTTTAAAGTATTGTTTTCGTAGACTGCGATAATTCGCTTGTAAAAAGGAAGCGTTTTCAAATTTAACGCTACTGTTTTTCCAGCTTCTGGAATATAAATTGGACCAAAATTGTCTGCATTCCAATTTGGATTATGAGTAAAAATATTAGATTCTCCTTTTTTTGTAACCACTTGTGTAACTGATTTTATACCAGGAATATTTTTTAATCTTTCGGCTGCAGCTTTTGTAAGTGCTCTAATATACAGGGTATCTCTAACTTCATTTTTAAAACCATAGCCGTCTGTTGAGCCAAGATCTTGTAACAGGTATTCAAAATCTAAAGAGGCATTCATATCATAAGTAACATTATAAGAATATTGTGTTTTTGCTCTTTCTGGTAAAATCAATTCTTTTCCGTTGATGTAAACTGTTCCGTTTTTTATTTGTAGCGAATCACCAGGAGTGCCTTGACAACGTTTTACATAATTTGATTTTTTGTCTACCGGTTTCAAAATGCTTCTTCCCGATGTGTCAAAAAATTTGTATACAGTGTCAGCTGGCCAATTGAAAACGACAATGTCATTTTTGCTCACTTTTTGTAATCCTGGAAATCTGAAATAAGGTAATTGTGGCCAACTTAAATATGATTTTGTTTTTACGATAGGTAAAGTATCATGAACCATTGGTGCTGCTACAGTAGTCATAGGAGTTCGTGCGCCGTAATGAAATTTACTTACAAAAAGAAAATCGCCTACCAATAATGATTTTTCCAAAGAAGAGGTCGGAATAGTATAGGGTTGCATCACATATGTATGCACCAATGTCGCCACAACAACTGCAAATAGTAGTGAACTAACAGTGTCACCGGTTTTGGTAGTAGCTATTAAACTTCTATCGGCAATATGCTTTACCTCTTGGGTATAATTTATGTAATAAATATAAAAGCCAAAAGTAACTATACCAAGCCAAGTATCTATAGATGATTTTCTACCAAAACTTCGCAACGTTTCTACCCATATTACAGGAAACATAATAAGATTGATGATGGGAATAAACAATAAAATTGTCCACCATGAAGGACGATTGATTATTTTCATTAAAACAATAGCATTGTAAACTGGGATAAATGCTTCCCAAGATTGTCTTCCTGCCTTTTGGTACAATTTCCATGTGCCAAGACCATGGATGATTTGAACTAATAGAAAAAATATAAACCATTGAAATAGTGACATGTTATTGAGTTTGAAAGATTATGAGTGAATAAGTTTATAATTTTGCTTATTTGTTACAAATTTTATTAAGAATATAGAAAATAGAACAAAGCAAACAGATTTATGTAAGTCCATTTTGAAATGACATTGTCATTCTTTGAAAATCTTCTATTTTTAATTCTAGTTTTTGAAATGTATTTTCGATTATATATTTTCTATGTTTTGCAACTATTAACTGTGTTATTAATTCAAAAAATAATCCCAAGGAGCTATCTAAAAAATGACTGAAAGACTTATCTGTTCTTGATGACCCTTCCGCTATATTACTGGGAATTGAAACTGAACATCTGCTTATTTGAATACTTAAATCATATCTTTCATGTTTAGTAAAATCAATTAAAACATCAGATATATCATTTGTAATTTCTACACCCAATTGCCAAATCTTTAAATTTTTGTAATTATGACGTTTGTTTGAACTCATCCAAGTTTATTTTCTATTTTCTAAATCTAAAACATCTTTCATCGAGAAAACCCCTTCTTTGCCAATGAGCCATTCGGCGGCAATTACAGCACCCAGCGCAAAGCCAACTCGATTTTGTGCAACATGCTTAATTTCAATAAAATCGACATCAGATTTGTAATACACACTGTGCGTTCCGGGAATATCATTTATTCGTTTTACTTCTATATGAATTTGATTTTCAGTCGATTTTCCTTCGGTCCACGTGGTGTAATTTGAATTTTCAATAATTTCTTTAGCCAATGAAATTGCTGTTCCGCTTGGGGAATCTAATTTTTGGGTGTGATGAATTTCTTCTAAAGATACTTTGTACACTTCGTTGAATTTCGTCATTAATTTTGCAAGATAACTATTCAGTTCGAAAAATAAATTAACACCCAAACTAAAATTAGAACCATACAAAAAGCTACCTTTTTTTTCTTCACACAAATGAACTATATCGTCGTAACGACCCAGCCAACCTGTAGTTCCAGAAACGATGGGAATTCCTGTATTAAGAGCTGTAGAAATATTTTCAACTGCCACATGTGGTGCGCTAAAATCGATAGCAACATCGGCAGTTGATAAGCCTGCAAAAGTATTGGTTTCGTCTTTTTTTAAAACAATTTCGTGGCCTCTATTTAGAGCAATACTTTCGATCACTTTTCCCATTTTCCCATATCCCAACA
>NZ_JANXUG010000003.1 GCF_025352015.1 Flavobacterium sp. | reverse complement strand
AATCTTGGTTAAGAAGTACATTTTCTTGGGTTCATAAAGAACATATTCAAAAGTATTTAGATGAATTTAGTTATCGAATTAATCGGTCAATTTACAAGGAAAATATTTTTGACCTACTAATTAACAGAATGATGAATACTCAAAGAGTTTTATATCAAGATATTATAATAAGTAAATAAATGAACGCCTCAAAAAACTAATTAAAAAAAAATCATGGGCGACAAAAACAACATGCCAAAGAACAAACTTGTAGATAATTCCGATAAAACTTATCCGGATTACCAAATTTATCCAGCAAGCGAAGCTATTTATAACAAAGAAAAGGAAGAAACCGAAATTGATCCTGAAGACATTTACAAAACAAAAACCTCCAATAGCAATGATTGAAAGTTTAATGAGAAAAACTTTAATCAGGATAAATCGGGTGCAGATTTAGACATTCCAGTTTCTGAATTAGATGACAATCAATATGATATAGGAAGTGAAGATGAAGAGAATAATGGCTACAGCATTAGTGGTGACAATCACAATGATTTAGGAGAAGATAATGGATAAACAATTCAAAATCTAAAATTACAAACACATTTACTAGACAACGATAAAAGTCAATGAAAAACCAAAAAAAAATGCAGCAGTATTTAAGATTTTAATAACATACCTTTCTTAATAACTATTTACTATTCTCTATAGTCTATATTCTATTTTCTTTTTTTACTTTTGCTATCCAAAATTGATACAAAGTAAATTATATGAGAACAATACAATTTAGAGAAGCCATTTGTGAAGCGATGAGTGAAGAAATGCGTCGAGATGAAACGGTGTATTTAATGGGAGAAGAAGTAGCCGAATATAATGGTGCTTACAAAGCTTCAAAAGGAATGCTTGACGAATTTGGACCAAAAAGGGTAATTGATACACCAATTGCAGAGCTTGGTTTTGCCGGAATTGCAGTAGGTTCAGCTATGAATGGCTGCCGTCCTATTGTAGAATACATGACTTTTAATTTCTCATTAGTTGGAATTGACCAAATTATAAATAACGCTGCTAAAATGCGTCAAATGTCGGCTGGACAGTTCCCAATGCCAATGGTTTTTCGGGGACCAACAGCTTCAGCAGGACAACTTGGAGCCACACATTCTCAAGCTTTTGAAAATTGGTTTGCCAATACGCCTGGTTTAAAAGTAGTAGTTCCATCAACAGTTTATGATGCGAAAGGTTTATTAAAAGCTGCTATTCGCGATAACGATCCAGTTATTTTCATGGAGTCGGAGCAAATGTATGGGGACAAGGGCGAAGTTCCAGAGGAAGAATACACTATTCCACTTGGTGTTGCTGATATTAAAAGAGAAGGAACAGACGTAACAATTGTATCTTTTGGAAAAATTATTAAAGAAGCATTTATCGCTGCCGAGGCATTATCCAAAGAAGGAATCTCCTGCGAAATCATTGACCTGAGAACCGTTAGACCAATGGATTACGAAACAATAATCAATTCCGTAAAAAAAACAAACAGACTTGTAGTACTTGAAGAAGCTTGGCCATTCGCTAGTGTGGCTTCTGAAATTACCTATATGGTTCAAGAAAAAGCCTTTGATTATCTTGATGCGCCAGTTCAAAGAATTACCACCGCTGACACACCTGCGCCATACTCTCCAACACTTTTGAAAGAGTGGTTGCCCAATGCAGAAGATGTTATAAAAGCAGTTAAAAAAGTAACATACAAATAAGTATAAAGATCAAAATTTAAAAAGTAAAGCGAAATACACATCCTTTAAGACATTTGACATTATAACTAAAACAACTATATTTGAAACTTCATCCTACAAAATTCGATGAAGTTTTTTTTGCTATGAAAAAGATTTTAACGTTAAGTATTCTGCTTGTTTTTTTATCTAACAACTGCTTTGCTCAAACCAAAGTTAGTGGTATTGTTTTAGATAATTCCAAGCAACCCATCCCTTTTGCAAATATTGTTTTTAAGGGTTCAAGCACAGGTGTGGTTTCTAATGAAGATGGCAGATTTTACATTGAATCGCCTGATAATTACACCGAGTTGGTGGTGTCTTTTGTTGGTTTTCCCGATAAAGTTGTGAAGTTACCGAAACTGGTAAATTATGATTTCAAAATTATACTAACGGAGGGAAACACTTTAAAAGAAATTAAAATTTATGCGGGCAAAACATCTAAAAAGAATAATCCAGCGCTCGATATATTGAGAAAAATTTGGGAACGGCGAAGAAAGAACGGCTTAAAAATGTTCAAACAATACCAATTTGAAAAATACGAAAAAGTAGAATTTGATATGAACACTATTGATAGTGCTTTTATGAAAAATAAAATTTTCAAAGGAATGGAGTTTGTTTTCAAGAACATCGATACGTCTAAAGTTACTGGGAAAACCTATTTGCCTATTTTTATAAACGAATCTTTGTCAGATGTTTATGGAGATAATCAAACAAAAAAAACCAAAGAAATTCTAAAAGCAAATAAAAATTCAGGTTTAGGAAACGGCGATGGTGTGAACATGTTTATCAAAGATTTATACAATGATTTTGATATATATGACAACTACTTATACTTTTTTGACAAGAGTTTCACTAGTCCGTTATCACGAACAGGAATCGATGTTTACAATTATGTTTTGGCAGATACGGCTATTATTGACAAAAAAGTATGTTACAATATTGTGTTTTATCCAAGACGAAAAAATGAGCTTACCTTCAAAGGTGATTTTTGGGTAAATGATACCACATTTGCCATCAAAAAAATTAATATGGCCATTACAAAAAGCGCCAATATCAACTGGGTGAAAGATATTTACCTAGAACAAGAATTTGATGTTTTAAACGATTCGGTATTTTTACCTACCCGAGATTATATAATGTCTGATTTTGCATTGAGAAAAAAAGAAGAGTCAAAAGGAGTATACGGAAAACGAACTACGCTGTATAGAAATTTCAAGTTTGATGAAAAAAAACCAGATAAATTTTTTAAGAATGAAGTAAATTTTATCGACAATGAGGTGTATAATAGAACAGATGAATATTGGGAAGAAAACCGATTTGAAAAACTAAATAAAGACGAAAAGAAAATATATAAAATGATTGACACGCTTAAAACCGTTAAGCGTTTTAAACAAGTGTATAGTTTAGTATCGCTATTAGGAAGCGGTTATTATCAATTTGGACATTTTGATTACGGGCCAATATTTTCTACCATCGGAAGCAACGTGGTAGAAGGTTTGCGTCTTCGAGCTGGCGGAAGAACTTATTTTGGGCCTAATGACCTGTGGCGATTGCAAGGATATACCGCTTATGGATTCAAAGACAATAAAGTTAAATATGGTGTTTCGGGGAAATGGATGATTGACAAAAAAAACAGAATCATCATATCTGGAGGAAATCGTAGAGATGTAGAACAAATTGGCGCAAGTTTAACCACTACCAACGATGTTTTGGGCAGAAGTTTTGCATCGTCTGGACTTTTTTCTACAGGTTCAAATGGCAAACTCACCAACATCAATTTGAGTACTCTGGCTGTAGAAGTTGAACCATTCAAAAACTTGATGTTCCAGCTAGGTTTTTCCTATAGAACTTTAGAATCGGCCTCAAAAACCTTCAAACTCGATTATTTTACAGATGCCACACTTACCAATACAAAAAGTAAGGTGACGCAATCTGAACTAAATTTACAAGTAGAATATACTCCCAAAAGAAAAACCGTTGGTTTTGGTGTCGAAAGACGGAATATAGATGCGCCGTTTAGTCGTTTTTATGTAAATTATAGTCAAGGTTTCAAGGGATTTATCAATAGTGATTTTAATTACCATAAAATTCAATTTTATTATAAACAGCCAGTTATCATTGGCGCTCTTGGACGTTCTGATTTCACTATCGAACTAGGAAAAACATACGGTCAAATTCCGTTAGGTTTGTTAAGTGTCGTGCCAGGAAATCAAACGCTCTTTATAATTAATAATACGTTTAATAATCTTAATTTTTATGAGTTCGTAACCGATCAATATGCGACTTTTCAATGGGAACATAATTTTAATGGAAAAATACTAGCTCGAATTCCGTTTTTAAGAAAATTAAACTTGAGAGAAATAGTTGGTGTAAAAAGTGTTTACGGAACCGTTTCAGACCAAAATAAATTAATAAATGCTTCTGGATTATTGTACAAAGCTCCAGAAAAACCTTATTGGGAATACACTGCAGGAATTGGTAATATTTTCAAAGTCTTCAGGCTTGATGCAGCGTGGCGCGGAAATTATCGAGATATTCCAGGAACAAATGACTTTACAATCAAAGGATCATTTGGATTTTACTTTTAATAGAATTCATTTCAGTTTCTTAATTATAAATCTATGAAAGAAGCTATTTTATGCCTGACAAAAAGAGAAGAAGTTTTCAAAAATTTGCATGAAATCTATGGTAATCCTTTTATTCCATCACGACCACAAGGATTTGAAACTTTGTGTATATTAATTCTCGAGCAACAAGTTTCTATCCATTCGGCGCAAGCCTGTTTTTTAAAAATAAAAACACTTCTTGGAACCATTTCTCCCAAAAATATTATCCAATGTCCTGACGAAGATTTGAAAAGTTGCGGCGTGAGCCGACAAAAAATGAGTTACCTAAAAACTTTGGCTAATGCAGTTTCAAAAGAAGTGAATTTGGAAAGTTTAGTTGAAAAATCTGCTGACGAGGTTAGGAGCGAACTCATAAAAATCAAAGGAATTGGCAATTGGACCAACGATGTGTATTTGATGTTTTCCTTGCAATCGCCCGATATTATTCCGCTTGGCGATATTGCTATTGTAAATACTATTAAGGAGCTTTTTGATGTTCATACCAAAGAAGAAATGGTGGCACTTTCTGAAAACTGGAAACCCTACAGAACAATGGCTACTTTTATGTTTTGGCATCATTATTTAGAGAAAAGAAACCGAAATCCATCGGTTTAACACCGATTCAAACATTCGTAACTTATATTGTTTTTATTTGTTAAAGTTTTGTTACTTTTGCGACCGATAAAATTTATAACAAAATTATATTTATGGAATCATACATGATTTATGTGCCAATAATTATGGCATTAATAGGATTGGCTTTTATGGCAATCAAAAGAAGTTGGGTTTTAAAACAAGACGCTGGCGACGGTAAGATGAAAGAGATTTCAGATTACATTTACGAGGGTGCTTTGGCTTTCCTAAAAGCAGAATACAGATTGTTAGCCGTGTTTGTTGTTATTGCAAGTGTGGTGTTAGCAGGGATTACCTTTTTACCGGGTGTAAAAACACATTTATTAATTGTGGTTGCCTTTATTTTTGGTGCTTTCTTTTCTGCTTTAGCCGGAAATATGGGGATGAAAATCGCCACTAAAACCAATGTAAGAACCACACAAGCCGCACGTACTAGTTTGCCACAAGCACTGAAAGTGTCCTTTGGCGGAGGAACCGTAATGGGATTAGGAGTTGCTGGTTTAGCAGTTCTAGGTTTGACAGGATTCTTCATTATATTATTTCAAAAATTTATGGGCGGTGTTTGGACTACTACAAAAGACATGACCGTAGTTTTAGAAACCTTGGCTGGTTTTTCTCTTGGAGCCGAATCTATAGCTTTGTTTGCTCGTGTTGGTGGTGGAATTTACACAAAAGCTGCCGATGTTGGTGCTGATTTAGTGGGTAAAGTAGAAGCTGGAATCCCTGAAGATGACCCTCGTAATCCGGCTACAATTGCAGATAACGTTGGAGATAATGTAGGTGACGTTGCAGGAATGGGTGCCGATTTATTCGGTTCTTATGTGGCAACAGTTCTTGCTGCGATGGTTCTTGGAAACTATGTTATTAAAGATATGGGTGGAAAAATTGCTGATGCATTTGGCGGAATTGGCCCTATTTTATTACCAATGGCAATCGCTGGTTTCGGAATTTTATTCTCTATTATTGGTACAATGGTTGTAAAAATATCCGATGATAATGATAAAGAAGCTCAAGTTCAAAAAGCATTAAACATTGGAAACTGGATTTCTATTGCATTAACAGCAATTGCTTGTTACGTTTTAGTGAAATTCATGTTACCTGAAACTATGAAGATGAGTTTCTTTGGCGAAGGATTAAAAGATATTTCTTCGATGAGAGTATTTTACGCTACAATCGTAGGATTAGTTGTTGGAGCAACCATCTCATCAGTTACTGAATATTACACAGGTTTGGGTACTAAACCAGTTTTAGCAATTGTACAAAAATCTTCTACGGGTGCAGGAACCAATGTAATCGCTGGTTTAGCCACCGGAATGATTTCTACCTTCCCAACG
Organism: Flavobacterium sp.; assembly: GCF_025352015.1. Classification (GTDB taxonomy): domain Bacteria; phylum Bacteroidota; class Bacteroidia; order Flavobacteriales; family Flavobacteriaceae; genus Flavobacterium. The sequence continues at coordinate 37,725 of NZ_JANXUG010000003.1, read as the reverse complement.
GTTTTATTATTTGCTGGTGCTATTTGGGCATCGTATGCTTTTGCAGGATTTTATGGTGTGGCATTAGCAGCTTCAGCAATGATGGCAACTACTGCAATGCAACTAGCCATCGACGCGTTCGGACCAATCTCGGACAACGCAGGTGGAATTGCCGAAATGAGTGAATTACCAAAAGAAGTTCGTACACGTACTGACATCTTAGATTCTGTGGGTAATACTACTGCTGCAACAGGAAAAGGTTTTGCAATTGCTTCTGCAGCATTAACATCGTTAGCATTATTTGCCGCTTATGTAACCTTTACAGGAATTGATGGAATAAATATTTTCAAAGCACCAGTTCTAGCAATGTTGTTTGTGGGTGGAATGATTCCAGTTGTATTTTCTGCATTAGCAATGAACTCTGTTGGAAAAGCAGCAATGGATATGGTATACGAAGTACGTCGTCAGTTCAAAGAAATTCCAGGAATTATGGAAGGAACCGGAAAACCAGAATATGCAAAATGTGTTGATATTTCTACAAAAGCAGCGTTACGGGAAATGATGTTGCCTGGTATTATGACTATAGGTTTCCCAATAGCTATTGTGCTTTTAGGGAAATTAGTTTATGGCGATAACAACCAATTAATTGCCGAAATGTTAGGTGGTTATATGGCTGGAGTTACTGTTTCAGGAGTGCTTTGGGCTGTTTTCCAAAACAATGCTGGTGGTGCTTGGGATAATGCTAAAAAATCTTTCGAAGCTGGAGTTTTGATTAATGGTGAAATGACATACAAAGGTTCTGATGCTCATAAGGCAGCTGTAACTGGGGATACTGTTGGAGATCCTTTCAAAGATACTTCTGGACCCTCAATGAATATTTTAATTAAATTAACATGTTTGATTGGATTGGTAATCGCTCCAATCTTGGGTGCTGGTCACGAAGGTGGACAAGATAAATTCGTAAAAGATTTCAAAAAAGGATACGATTCATGTGAAAGTGATATGATGGGTAAATGCGACTTAAGTAAATGTGCTACAATGACTAAAGATGAGTGCGCTAAAATGTGCGATCGCCTTAAATGTAATCCAGAAGAAAAACAAGCTTGTCTTTCTCATTATGGTGCTGATGGTAAATTTATAGCCGACAGCAAAATGGACTGTTGCGAAAAAAATGATAGTAGAACCACTTATTCAAAAAAAGCAAAAATAGAAGATTTGCCCAATGGGAAAGTAAGAGGGACTTACACAGTTACAAAAAGTTCATTGGAAAGTGTTCAAGTATTTGAGGGAACAGAAAAAGAGGTTTCCGATAAAATCAATGCAATAAAGTAACTAATTCTTTCCTATTTAAATTTAAAAAACGGCTCACATTTGTGAGCCGTTTTTATTTACGAATTTGTTAACTGTCAAGTATCGCGAATTATCGCGGTGTATAAAAGATTCATAATAAAACATTCTTTCTCCGACAATTTATGTTTAAATCTTGGATATTATAGTTGATAGCAAAGCGTTTTTGTGTCCTTGCATTACTATCATGCATCACCACCTATTTGAAAAAATAATTTTTTATTATTAGTAAATTAAAGCAGTTAATCCAATTAAAACCAGGATAAAAGTATTTAAGCGATAATGCAAATGCTATTTTTCTAGAGTCTCGGTATAATCTTTTATTCGTTCTCCCTGAATATACATTTTTAAAGTATTGAAATGAATGCTAAATTCTACCGTATTCCATTTTTTATCAGTATCGACCTCTGAATTTGAATATTGATACCAGAGCGAGTACGCCGCATAGTCAAAACCTTTTTTGAATTTTGGTTCTCCCAATGCATTACATTCTATTCCCCAAATCACGGCTTTTTTTTGCTGTTCATGTAACTGATAAAAACCAGTACCGTTAGCATTTAATACAACAATTGGTTCAGCATTTTCAAATAAATACGTGCCCGTTATAGGATAGCCAATTGTATTGGTGAGGTAATGAATACCGTCTTTGGCTTCGATTTTAGTTTGTGCGAAACTATTTATTGCAAAAAGTAGTAAAACTACAAAGAGTACATTTTTTGATTTCATTTTTTTAATTTTTAAAATTTTCTACCCATAACCTCGCATTGACAAACGCATCAATCCAAGGGGAAACTTCATCTTTTTTATGGGTTGGATAGTATGCCCAATTCCATGGAAATGTGGAACGCTCAATGTGAGGCATCATGACTAAATGCCTGCCAGTTGTATCACACAGCATCGCCGTATTATAATCGGAACCATTTGGGTTGGCAGGATAACTTTCATAGCCATATTTTGCTACAATATTGTATTGATTTTCAGTTTCGGGTAAATTAAATTTACCTTCTCCATGTGAAACCCATACACCAAGTATTGTTCCTGCTAATTTTTTTAGCATAACCGAATTGTTTTCTTGCACTTTTACCGACGTGAAAATGCTTTCGTGTTTTAGGCTGTCGTTATGAAGCATTTTTCCGTGGACTTTATGTTCTGGATTTATTAATTCTAATTCCATGAACAATTGACATCCGTTACAAATTCCAACAGAAAGTGTGTCTTTTCTTTTGAAAAAGTTCTTCAAAGCGGTGTTGGCTTTTTCGTTGTATTTAAAAGCTCCTGCCCAACCTTTGGCGGAACCTAAAACATCTGAATTGGAAAAACCACCAACGGCGCCAATAAACTGAATATCTTCTAAATTTTCTCTTCCCGAAATCAAATCGGTCATGTGAATATCCTTCACATCAAAACCAGCTAAAAACATTGCATTGGCCATTTCGCGCTCGGAGTTACTCCCCTTTTCACGAATGATGGCAGCTTTTGGCTTTGGGAATGAGTTGTCAATTTCAGGTCTTTTTCCGTTAAAGTTTTCCGGGAAATTATATTCCAATTTTTGATTCGAATAGTTGTCAAAACGTTCTTGGGCTTTATTATTTTTGGTTTGTTTTTGGTCGAGTAGGAAAGAGGTTTTGAACCAAAGGTTTCTGTAATGGTGAATGGTGAATGGTGAATTGTTAATGGTTAATTTATCTGATTCGACAACGTTTCCGATTTTGAAGAATTCAATTCCGTTTAATCCTTTTTCAAATATAGCATCGTCTTTTGCTTGAAGTACCACACCAATATTTTCAGAAAATAAAATTTTTATTAAGTCTTTTTCAACAAATGGCGCGAAATCGATTTTAGATCCCAGATTTACATCGGCAAAACACATTTCTAAAAGCGTTGTAATCAAACCGCCACTTCCAATGTCATGCCCTGCAACAATTTGTCTTTCTTTGATTAAATCCTGAACTGCATTGAATGCTCTTGCAAAGAAAGCAGCATTTTTAATCGTTGGCGTTTCATTTCCAACTTTACTTTGAACTTGGGCAAACGAACTTCCTCCCAATTTAAATTCGTCCTGCGACAAATTGATATAATAAATGGAACCACCGTTTTTCTGCAAAACGGGCTCAACAACTTTCGTAATATTAGAACAATTTCCAGCTGCTGAAATAATAACCGTTCCCGGTGCGATTACTTCGTTATTTGGATATTTTTGTTTCATTGATAAGGAATCTTTCCCAGTTGGAATATTGATTCCCAGTTCGATAGCGAAATCAGAACAGGCTTTGACCGCCTCGTATAATCTTGCATCTTCACCTTCGTTTTTGCATGCCCACATCCAGTTGGCAGAAAGCGAAACGCTTTTTAATCCGTCTTTTAGCGGTGCAAAAATAATATTTGATAGTGCTTCACCGATAGCATTCCTCGAACCTGAAGATGGATTTAGTAAACCAGAAATTGGCGCATGTCCGATAGAGGTTGCAATGCCTTCTTTTCCCTGAAAATCTAAAGCCATGACGCCAACATTGTTCAAAGGCAATTGTAAGGGACCAACGCATTGCTGTTTGGCTACTTTTCCTCCTACACAACGATCCACTTTATTGGTCAACCAATCTTTACAAGCCACCGCTTCAAGCTGCAACACTTGTTCTAAATAGTGTTCAATTTTATCCTGATTGTAATTTAATTCTGAATACTTTATTTGCGAATTGGTATCGGTCATGATTACTTTTGGAGAACTTCCAAACATGTCTTCCAAAGCAAAATCCATAGGTTTGGCGCCAGTTGATTTGCTTTCAAAAGTAAAACGATGGTTATCCGTTACTTCGCCAACTTCATACATCGGCACACGCTCGCGATTCGCAATTTTACGCAACATTTCGATATCGTCTTTTCCAATAATCAATCCCATTCGTTCTTGTGATTCATTACCGATAATTTCTTTGGCAGATAAAGTTGGGTCGCCAACAGGCAATTTATCCAAATCGATTAAACCACCCGTTTCTTCCACCAATTCCGAAAGGCAATTCAAATGTCCACCCGCACCATGATCGTGAATGGAAACAATCGGATTTACAGCACTTTCAACCATCACTCTAATGGCATTGGCAACTCGTTTTTGCATTTCGGGATTAGAACGTTGAATCGAATTGAGCTCAATTCCAGAACCAAAAACTCCTGTATCAGCTGACGAAACTGCCGCACCGCCCATTCCGATTCTGTAATTTTCACCACCAAGAACTACGATTTTATCGCCTTTTTTTGGGATATTTTTTTTGGCTTGTTCCTCTTTTCCGTAACCAATTCCACCTGCCAGCATAATCACTTTATCAAAACCTAACTTTCTGTTATTTTCTTCATGTTCGAAGGTTAGAACTGAACCCGTAATTAAAGGTTGGCCGAATTTATTTCCAAAATCGGAAGCGCCATTCGAGGCTTTTATCAAAATATCCATCGGTGTTTGGTATAACCATTTTCTTTCGGTCATTCCTTTTTCCCATGGTCTATTTTCTGTTAATCTCGAATAGGATGTCATATAAACCGCTGTTCCGGCCAATGGTAACGAACCTTGACCTCCAGCGAGACGGTCACGAATTTCACCACCCGAACCTGTTGCAGCGCCGTTAAAAGGTTCAACTGTAGTTGGAAAATTATGCGTTTCGGCTTTTATCGAAATTACAGAATTGAATTCCTTTTCCTGATAAAAATCAGCTTTGTCACCCGTTTTTGGGGCGAATTGTGTCACTTTTGGGCCTTTGATAAAAGCCACATTGTCTTTATAAGCAGAAACAATATCATTCGGATTGCGTTCTGAAGTTTGCTTTATCATTTTGAATAAAGACATTTTTTTTTCAATGCCATCGATTACAAATGTTCCGTTGAAGATTTTATGACGACAGTGTTCTGAATTTACTTGTGAGAAACCAAAAACTTCTGAATCGGTGAGTTTTCTATTTAGTTTTTTGGAAAGATTTTCTAAATAAACAACTTCTTCCTCGCTTAATGCCAAACCTTCCTGTTTGTTATAAGCTGCAATATCACTGATTTCTAGAATGGGTTCGGGTTTGATGTTAATCGTGAAAATATCCTGATGTAACTCGTTATATTTTTGCGAAAGCATTGGGTCAAAATCGGTAAAATCAGCTGTAACTTTTTGGAATATTTCAATTCTGATGATGCCTTCAATGCCCATATTATAGGTGATTTCTAAAGCATTGGTGCTCCATGGCGTTATCATAGCGGCACGAGGTCCAATAAAAAAATCCGTCAGGACGGATTTGGGTTTGTTTGTTTGAGAATGAGATTTTAGTTGATGAGTTTCTGAAACAAGTTCAGCATTAAATAACCAATTTAGTTTTGAGATAGTTTCTGCCGACATCTCGTTTTGTGTTTGTACAGCAAAAACGGTCGAACTTTCGTTGCCGAAGAAATGAATCATTGTGTTGTGATGTTATAGACAAGTCGCAACTCGCCCGTTAGTAGTTGCGACAAATTTAGGGTAAAAATATGAAACCTAAAAACGGCTTTTTAAAATTAATTTGACGGAAAAGTAATGTGTTGATAAGCTCCTAAATCTATATTTGGCAATGTTCGCTGTATTCCTAAAATATCGAGAGGAACGCCAGCGTCAATTCCGAACCCATTTGCAGCGGAAACAGCTCCAATAATGAGTTTGTTTTTATTGACATTTAAAAAATCTGGATTTTGATTAATTTTATTACCATTTTGCTCTAATCTAATGGCATCATATAGCAAAGGATTTGCAACGCTTACTGAACTTGGTGAAACATTAATTTTAACTAAACAATTTTGGAACGTACTGTTAAATAATGTTCCTTTTTTTTCTAAAATAATTTCGTTGCTATTAGAACCATAGATAATACAATTTGTGAAATTGGCTTGAATTAAAGGTAAATTATCAACTGGCAAAGCATCTTTGAGATAATCTGAAACATAAACCGCCAATTGTTTTGAACTGCTCCAATTGTTATTAAAGGTGCAATGCTTAAAATTATAATTACCACCAAGGACTGCTGCTAAACAAAATTGACCACAACTATTTATAACTGTATTTTTCCCCACGATGCTGCCGTTAACAGAAAAAAGCCCATAATTTGAACAATTATAAATTTGCGTATTTTCAATCGTCATGGCGCTTCCAACATTATTTTCGACTAATAAACCAATGACAGCATTTTTAAGGGTTAAATTCTTAATTTTATGATTATTTGTTCCACTTCCTTGTCTTAAATAAACGGTTCCCCATTGTCCTGGAATGTCCTCAAAATCGGGTTCTAATCGGTCACCTTCAAAGATGACTTCGTTTTCTAATGCTGGTGTGGTTGATGTTTCTCCCTCGATGTGCAACGTTCCGCCTTGTTGGATTACTAAACCAGAATCTGCATGAAAATGAACTCGTGCCCCTTTTGAAATTGTCAATGTTTTTGTATTAGGAACGCTCGCATAACCATAAATGACATAGGGTTTGTCTGTTTTAAACAAATATTCATTGCCATTGTCTGGATGATTATCGCTCAAGTTTCGACCATTGGTTTGTAAAACTGTTCCATCGGTGTTAAAACCTATCGGAATGGATTCGACAACACCATTTGTTTTATTGGGGAATACAAAATAAGCATCCTGAATTAAAGTCACGAGTTCTACTTTTTGGAAATTAGCACCGCTATCAAACTGAATTTGGTCGGTATATAAAAAATTTGAAGGGTTGGCATCAGTTATTCCCGCTGTAGTTTCTATAAAAATATACATACTATCTTTAGCCAGAAGTTCTACATCGTGAAAAATTTTGTTGTTTTCGCCCGTCATTCCGTCAACCGTCATTCTATACTTTGATGTAGCGCCTTTGCCTAGTTTTATCGTTGGGATTTTAATGTCAGTATTACTTTTATTATAAACTTTCAAAGTGTAAGTGCTTGAACCAATATTGGTAAAAACGGTATCTAAATAAATGGTATCTCTTGAAAATGTTAAAGCACCTTTGCTAGCTTGAAATACAAAGTCTTGGCGACACGAACTAACGGTAATGGCTAAACCAACAAAAAACAGAATAATAAGTTTACGCATTTAGTGTATGAATTTTGGTAAATGTAAGTATTAATTTGAAAATTAGAAAATGTGTTAATTGTATAATTAGTACATTGAATAAATCAATATCATAAACGTAAAAAAAATGGTTTTATTGTAATTGATGGATAAAACGTAGCCTTGTTTTGTTTTTCTAATGCCAAATAAATACTATTTTTACACAAAAAAGCGATGTCATTTGATAAAGAAAAAATGCTACAATTGTGCAACGATTGGTGCAAAAATACCTTAATGGAAACCCTAGAAATTGAATATATAGATGCCGGCGATGATTTTTTAACAGCAAAAATGCCTGTTAATTCCAGAGTACATCAACCAGTAGGTTTGCTTCACGGCGGCGCAACAGTTGCTTTGGCAGAAAGTGTAGGGAGTGCTGCTTCTTTCTTATTCATCAATGCCGAAAAACAAGAAGTTCGCGGTATAGAAATTTCAGCCAATCATGTACGAAGTACACGCGAAGGAACTGTTTTTTGCACCGCCAAAATTATTCATAAAGGCGCAAGTATTCATCTTTGGGAAATAAAAATCGTAGATGAAGACGATAGACTAATATCGGTCTGCAAGCTGACAAATATGATTTTATCCCGACGCAAATGACCGATTTATTTCTTAAAGTTAAAATCCAGCAGGAACAGAAATCGCCTTTTGTGTTGTTCTGCAAACCAAATTCTGAAAACATTGTTGGGCTTTTTCAAAAAAATGACCATCTTTATTTTTTAGAAAATTTTGAAGAAAAAGGTTTTGTTTTTGCTTCTTTTGATACCGATAAAATTCCATTTATTCCTTTAGAGCATTGCGACGTGTATGTTGAAAAGTTTGTTACGAAAGAGTACTTTTTTGAAAAGCATATATCAAAACATATAATTTCAACAGGAAAAGACTCCTTTGAAGAATTAGTCGCCAAAGCAGTCGAAGTCATTAAGGACAATCAGTTTCAAAAAGTAGTTTTATCAAGAAAAGAAGAAATTCCCATTTTGGATTTTGATATTGAAACATCGATAAAAAAAATGATTGCGCTGTATTCCAATGCTTTTAACTATTGTTTTTTTCATCCAAAAATTGGCACTTGGATTGGTGCCACACCAGAACAATTTTTGAAAGTTCAGGGTAACACAATTAAAACGGTTGCCCTAGCAGGAACCCAATTGGCAAACAATGCCATTCCAGTTGTTTGGCGAGATAAAGAAGCAGAGGAGCAACAGTTGGTTACCGATTTTATAGTAGAAAGTTTAAAAGATTTGGTCAAAGAAATTACAATTTCTAGTCCTTATGCTGTTCAAGCAGGTAATTTGTTACATATTAAAACAGATATTTCGGCTACATTAAAATCGAGGAAAACGTTAAAAAAAGTCATTACCGCTTTGCATCCCACAGCCGCAGTTTGTGGATTGCCAAAAGAAACTGCAAAAGAATTTATTTTGAAGAATGAACGGTATAACAGAGAATATTATTCAGGATTTTTAGGTGAATTTAATATTGATTTAGTTACTTTTAAAACTATGCAGATTGATTTGTTTGTTAATTTGCGCTGTATGAAAATCATAAAAGACAAAGCGCAGCTTTTCATGGGTTGCGGTATAACTAAAGATAGTATTGCTGAAGATGAGTACAAGGAAACTGTCAACAAATCGATGACGATGAAAAAGATTTTATAAACAGATATTTTTGGTATTTAATAACAAATAAAAAAGTATATGAAATTAGACATAGTTGCGTTTGGCGCGCATCCGGATGATGTAGAATTAGGTTGTAGCGGTACGATTGCCAAAGAAATTTCGTTAGGAAAAAAAGTTGGTATCATCGATTTGACTCGCGGCGAACTGGGAACGCGTGGATCAGTTGAAATTCGAGATTCTGAATCCAGATTAGCGGCTCAAATACTCGGAATATCTATGCGTGAAAATCTAAATATGCGCGATGGATTTTTTGTAAACGATGAAGCACATCAGTTGAGAATTATTCAAATGATTCGAAAATACCAGCCCGAAATTGTGCTCTGCAATGCCATTCATGACAGACATATTGATCACGAAAAAGGCAGCAAACTGGTTTCTGACGCTTGTTTTTTATCAGGTTTGCGAAAAATTGAAACCGTTTTAGATGAAAAGCAGCAAGAAGTATGGCGGCCAAAAGTGGTGTATCATTATATTCAGTGGGAAAACATTGAACCCGATTTTGTTGTAGATATTACTGGTTTTTTAGACCAAAAAACAGCTGCAATCTTCGCCTACAGTTCGCAATTTTATTCTGAAAATTCCAATGAGCCAAGTACGCCAATTGCTACTAAAAACTTTTTGGAAAGCATTCATTATCGTTCGCAAGATTTTGGACGATTAGTAGGTGTAGACCATGCAGAAGGTTTCACAGTCGAAAGATATTTGGCGGTCAATAGTTTGAGTGATTTGCTTTAAGTTTTTAATTTTTTTCTTGGCAAACGAAAAGAAATATAATATATTTGCAATCGTTAAAAATGGTGGTTGTAGCTCAGCTGGTTAGAGCGCTGGTTTGTGGTGCCGGAAGTCGCCGGTTCGAACCCGGTCATCCACCCTTAATTAAAAAGTCCTGAAACATCAGGACTTTTTTTGTTTTAGAAACTATTTACCATCTGTTTTATCTACCACCAATTTATCTTTTCTGTTGGCAATTTCCCAAGCAATTGCAAAAGCATATTTGGCTCTTTGCGTTAGCGCATCAAATTCTATTTTACCAACTTTATCGCTAGGTTGATGATAATCAGCATGGGTCCCGTTGAAAATAAAAACTACAGGAATACCATTTTTAGCAAAATTGTAATGGTCAGAACGATAATAAAAATGGTTTGGATCACTTTTGTCATTGTATTTATAATCTATGGTTAAAAAATTATATTTTTTATTGACCTCCTCGCATACAGTATGTAAGTCTGTTGACAAATAATCGGAACCAATCAAATACACATAGTTGTTATTTTCTTTGTGAAAATCATCGCGACGACCAATCATATCAATATTTACATCGGCAACCGTATTTGCCAAGGGAAACAAAGGATTTTCAGAATAATATCGCGAGCCATGCAAACCGTGTTCTTCGCCGGTCATGTGGAGAATTAAAATGGAGCGTTTAGGACCATGACCATCTTCTTTTGCTTTTTGAAAAGCGGCGGCAATTTCCATAATAGCTACCGTGCCTGAACCGTCATCATCGGCACCATTATAAATTTTTCCATTTTTTATTCCAACATGATCATAATGAGCTGAAATAACCACAATTTCTTCTGGCTTTTCTGAACCTTCTATAAAAGCCCAAATGTTCTCTGAATCTTTCAAGTTTTCATTGTAATTGGCATTTAAGTAGGTCGCAGGAATATTTTGGTAATAATTTGTAGCTCCTTTTGGGAAACCAACGCCATGTTTTTTGTAGAAATCGATAATATAACGTCCAGCTTTTTTTTGACCTTCGGATCCAGTATCTCTACCTTCCATTTCGTCGGAAGCTATAGCAGTTAAATTAGTTTTCAAACTTTCGATTGATATATTTTTTAAATCTTCTGATAGAGATTCATTTTTTTGTACAATTACTCTTTGAGTTGAGCAGCTTAAAAATAAAAAAGTAAACAGTAATAAGGGGATTGTTTTTTTATTCATGATTTTTTAATGGATATCGATAAAGGTGTAAATGATAAATAATGAAAGTAAGATGCCCATTAAAATAACATTGATGAAAAACATAGTGATGCTTTTGAGGAACGAAATGGTTCGGGTTTCACCATAAAAACGATGATGTGCAGGAAAAAAATAATAGAACATCCAAATATAGCCAATAGTTTTACCAGCACTGGTAATGAAATCAGTAAAAGAATTTTCGGTAAAACAACCCATTATTTTTTTGAAAAAGAAAATCATCAATACGGAAATCAGCAGAAAAGAAAAATAATGCAGTGTGAAAATACCATGATCAAAATAATACCACCGTTTTTTATTATGAAAAAGCCATAGTGTTAAAGCAAACAGCGGCATATAGATAAATAATACTTTAGGAAAATTGTGCTGTGCTTCTTCCAAAAATTTCTCAATCATTTCTTCTTTGGAGTTTTTGGCTTTTACAATTAAGGTTTTTTTGACTATTGTATATTCAAAATCATTTAGTTTATCCTTTGCTGGACCATACTTTTGTAATGAATCCAACTCTTTCACATTTTTATAACCAAAATTCAAAAAACCTTCATTTTGTTGTTCATTGGTAAGATGCCTCTTTTTTTGTGCTTCCTCATCGGCTTTTATATATTCAGATAATTTTATTTTCTTTTTGGGTGTTGTAGCACTTTCTATGACTTTTCCATTGTCATCTGTCTTAATTGTGGTTTGGTTTAGTTTAAGCAATTCATCTTCATTAGTCGGGAAAATAGCAATGATAAAAAAAGTCACAAAGCTGATGAAAATATACAATCTTACCGGTGCCAAATAAGAAAGGCGTTTGCCCGAAAGGTATTCTTTAGTGAGCGAAGCAGGTTTAAGAAATAAATTTTTTATAGTTTTCCAAAAGGCATTTTCGTAATGTGTTAAATCTTCAAAAAAATGGATAAATAAATGATGAAAAGTCTTTCGGGTATCGGTGTTTTCTTGTCCACAATTGGGACAAAATCTGTTTTCTACAACGTAATTACAATTCAGACAAGTTTTGTCTTTTCTTAAAGGACTTCTGGACATAAGAAATTGTTATAAAATCAATATGTAAATCTATTAAAATTATTTCTATTTTTGAATACAAAACATAAAACGATGCAATCAAAAGCCACAACTCCAGAACAATATTTAGCCGAATTACCAGAAGATAGAAAAGAAGCCTTCCTAAAACTTCGAAATGCCATTAAAGATAATTTGCCCAAAGGCTTTGAAGAAGTCATAGGTTACGGAATGTTGGGTTATATTGTGCCACATTCAATTTATCCAACTGGATATCATTGTAACACAAAATTGCCGTTGCCGTTTATTAATCTTGCTTCTCAAAAGAACTTTGTTGCCTTGTATCATATGGGAATTTATGGCGATAAAAATTTGACAGATTGGTTTGTTGCCGAATATCCAAAACATGTTAAAACCAAAATTGATATTGGAAAAGGTTGTATTCGATTTAAAAAGATGGATGATATTCCGTTTGAATTTATTGGTGAATTGGCAACCAAAATTTCAGTAGAAGATTGGATTTCTATTTATGAACATAACTGGAAATCCAGAACTAAATGATTGCAATACAAAACAACACCGACGAAAATTTCACCAGTATCAGAGCTATTGCTAAAGAAGTTTGGCCCATTGCTTATGGTGCGATTTTGAGTAAGGAACAGTTGGATTATATGATGGAAATGATGTATAGCATCTCGTCTTTACAACTGAAGGCTAACACTAAAAAGCATCGTTTTATTTTGGCAAAAGAAGACGAAACGATTTTGGGTTTTGCTTCTTATGAATTCAATCACAGTAAAAAGCCTAAAACAAAAATTCATAATATTTATATTTTGCCCAATCAACAAGGTAAAGGCATCGGAAAAGAACTAATAGATTTTATTGCCAATGAAGCCAAACAACGTCATCAAAAAGCATTGATTTTGAATGTAAATAAAAAAAATATAGCCATTCGTTTTTACGAAAGAATTGGTTTTGATATTAGCTTTGAAGAAGTTATCGATATTGGAAATGGTTATGTAATGGACGATTATGTGATGGAAAAATCAATTTAAAAAACAACTAATGAAGTTACTTAAAAAAATAAACAGTAAAGCAAAATCTGATGCTAACACAGGTTTTGGGACAAATGCCTCTAGTTATGGTGGTCGATTTATCACGAAAAATGGGAATGCGAATGTAAAAAAAACTGGGATAGGATTTTTTGAAAGCATCAGTTGGTATCATACCATGCTTAATATTCCGCGTTGGAAATTTTTAGTAATTATCGTTTTATTTTATTTTTTGGTCAATTTTATTTTTGCAAGTTTATATTATGCTGTTGGCGTTGAGCATTTAAACGGATTGACAGCCGTTACGGGACTAGATAAATTTGGCGAAGCCTTTTTCTTTAGCATTCAAACTTTTACGACGGTCGGGTATGGTCATATCAGCCCCACTGGATTTGCCACCAGTTTTGTAGCCGCTGTAGAAGCTTTATTTGGATTGTTGAGTTTTGCTATTGCAACAGGGTTATTTTATGGAAGATTTAGCAAACCCAAAGCGCATATTAAATTTTCAAACAATGCTTTGATTGCTCCTTTTCAAAATGGAACGGCATTAATGTTGCGACTTTCGCCTTTTAAAAACACCAATTTGACTGATGCTGAAGCCAAAATAACTCTTGGAATGAAATTAGAGGAAAATGGTATTTTGGTAAACAAATTTTATACACTAGATTTGGAATTATCAAAAATAAATGCACTCAATTTGAGTTGGACATTAGTGCATCCCATCATGGAAAATAGCCCGTTATATAATTTAACCCAAGAAGATTATGAAACTATTCAAGGTGAATTCCTAGTGTTTCTCAAGGTTTTTGATGACATGTTTAGTACGACAGTAGTTAAACGAGCTTCTTATTCGTTTGACGAAATAGTTTTTGGAGCCAAATTTTTACCCATGTTCTCACGAAATGGTACTCAAAACAAGACGGTGCTTCACCTAGACAAATTAAATTTGTTTGAAAAAGTAAAGCTATAAAAATTGAGTTTTAAAACTTATTTTAACTTCACTTCTAATTTTACGGCTACCTTTTTAGAGAGTTTTTTGCTGACAATACTGGGAATAGCAATTCCATAATCGTCAGTGTTTAGGTTAAAGTTAGAATCAATTTCAACACCTTCTGCCGATTTTTTGATGCTTGCAATTAGGGTAATATCTTTCGTTTTTCCGTGCATTTCCATCTTTCCTCTGATGGTGTATTCTTTGGCAGTTGCGCTTAATTTAGAAATATCAAAATTATCAATTTTACCTTTGAAAGTTGCTTTTGGATAGGCATCACTTTCTACATAATTTTCGTTGAAATGCTCTTCCATTAAGGCAACTTTAAACTTGAACGCTTTTAGTAACGCCAAACTTGCAATCTCGCCAGTAGTTGCGTTTAGAATACACGTCACCGATTCGTTTTTAGCTTTTACTTCTTCAAAAGTAGGAACCGATGCTTCAAAGGTTAATTTTCCGGTTTTGGTAATCATTTTGGTTTGGGCAAAACCACCTAAACTAATGACGATGAACAGACTTACTAATTTCTTTTTCATAATTTATTATTTATTCGGGCAAGTTATTTTGAGCCCATTGAAAAACTTTATTTATTGTAGGTTGTGGTAATCTTGTGCCGCCATTAGGCATCATACCTTGCGCGCCTTGTGGTCTCGATATTCTATCTAATAATCCTCTGTTTAAAACCGCATCCTTTACTAACACGTATGTTGTCAAAGACATTGGCGCACCATTTACGGGAACCGTTGCATGGCATGATACACAATTATTATCAATTATTGCTTTTGTAGTTTGTGTGTAAGTAATAGGACCGTTTCCTGAAGCACCAAGTAAGTCTGATGAAGAGTTATTTGTACATCCGTATTGAAAGATTAGAAGAGGCATTAAAAACATGGTTAATTTTACTTTTTTCATTTTACTTTTTTTTTCAAAAATATATAATATAGTTTGTACACGTTTCGACTTATCAATAAATAATTAAATTTGTAATCAAAAAAATTAACTATATGAAAAATAAAGTACTCATTGCTGCCGTTATTCTCTTTACTTTGGTTGTCATTGTTTATAACTACATGTACAAAAGTCATCGTGACATTGCAACCGAAAATGTTTCCTATTCTGTTTCTGTTCAAAACGTTTATACTTCTTTCAAACAAAACGATAGTTTGGCAAACAAAAAGTATTTAGACAAAACTATCGAAATATACGGTAAAATTACCAACATAGATTTGCCTAGTAAAATAATTACCGTTGACGAAAAATTAATTGCTAGGTTTACAAAAGATGTGCCTAATAATTTAAAACTAAAAAGTTTCATAGCTTTAAAAGGAAGATTAGTAGGATATGACGATTTACTCGAGGAAATTCAAATGGATCAATGCACTGTAAAACAATAAAAATTAAAACACTAAACCATGAAAAAAATTATTTTGTTATTGTTAATTCCAATGTCACTTTTTGCCCAAGAAGATTTGCTCAAAGAGATAGATACGGCATCAGCCAAAAAAAGTATTGTAGAATCGGCATTCAAAGGATTGAAAATTGTAAATATCGAGTCTACCAAGTTGGCATCCAAAGGAGATTTTTATTTTATAGTTGCCCACAGATTTAGTTCTATTAAAGACGGATTTGAAGGCGGTTACGGGCTTGATAATGCCGTTTCACAATTAAAATTTTTGTACGGAGTGGCAGATTGGTTTTCAGTAAGTGCAGCCAGAAGCGAATTGGCCTACGATTTTGCTGGTAAATACTTGCTACAGCCTCAAATTAAAAACGGTTTTCCAGTTGCAATAGCAGGATTTACAAGTTTGGCAATCAACAATACTTTGAAAGAAAGCAATTATCCACAACTGAAATTTGTTGATCGATTAATTTATGTTGCTCAAATACTAGTTTCCAGAAAAGTAAATAAGAATTTGTCATTAGAACTGGCACCCACTTTTTTTCATGAAAATTTTGTAATTGATGATAACCAAGCCAACAGTCAGTACGCCATCGGTATGGGAGGACGATACAAGTTTGCTAAACGCTGGTCAGTAAATATTGATTATGCAGCCCATTTGAATAGATCAAGCACTTCGCCCTACAAAAATCCACTTTCTATAGGTGTTGATTTAGAAACGGGTGGACATGTATTTCAAATGCATTTCAGCAGTTCTCAAGGTATTCATGAAGCAGGATTTCTTGGCAATACTACTGGTGATTGGAGAACAGGAAATGTATTTTTTGGATTTAATCTGTTGAGAGTTTTTTAAGAAAAAGACCGTAGCGATGTGTACGTGAGTATATTGTTATCAAAACAAATCTAAAATAATAATTACCCCAGCTGGTGAAAGTAGTAACTGTAACTAGGCTACTGCGAGTTTACTGCTCGTATTTACTCAAGTAATTTTTTTTTTCTGTTAAGCAAAAAAACTACAACCTTTTTAAGATTGTAGTTTTTTTATATATAGTATTTTTTTACTACATAGCATTTAACTTTATTTATGGCATAGTATTTTTATAGTATATAGCATTTAACTTTATTGTAGGAATAGTATTTTTTTACTATACAGCATTTAACTTTATTTTATGTGTGGTAGGTTTTGCAAATGCAATAAACAAAAAGAGCTCTATTTTATAAAAAAATGGAACTCGTTTACAATGTAGTTTCAGCTTATTCTTTGATGAATTTTTGGGTATAATTTTTATTGTTTTGGTCAACCAATAACAAGAGATAAATCCCTTTTAAAAGGGGTTCAACGGTAATAGAAGACGATTCAATACTTGGTGATAAAACCATTTTGCCAGTCAAATCAAAAACAGTTGCACTCTTGAAAGTAAGATTTTCTGATGCAATACTAAGGATTTTTTTTGCGGGTACAGGATACAGACTAAAGTTGCTATTGACAAAACTGTTTATGCCCAGAGTAGAACCTTCAACAACTAGCAATGACTGATTGCTTGCGGGATTAGCAATGGTATCCACAACACCTGATGGCCATTTGATAATTACTTGAGTAATGGCTGTTTGTTGTCCAATTCCAAAATGAGCAGTAATCGAACTCATGTTTTGAAATCCTGTGCCACTTTGTACATCTCTAATTTGTTTTCCCCAAGCGCCATATAATTCTATTCGGGCTCCAATACCATTTCGATTGCTTTGAATGCCATGAAGATTTACATTTATCCAATGATTAGAATTCCCGTTATTAAACAATATGTTAGTACCATTTTGAATGTCTAAAAACCCATCATTATTCAAATCACCAATGGGTCTATCAACGTTTGATATAGGATATACATTTGGATTGGGTGTAAAATGAAATTGACCATCACCGAACATAATGTTGTTGCCTGAACTTAATACATCTAAAAAACCATCATTATCAAAATCTTCTGCTACATATTCTCTACCCATGGTTAGGTCGGTATCATATCCAGAACCAACACTTACACTTGTAAAGGTTCCGTCACCATTATTTCTTTTAACATTGGTTCGACCATCAGAGGAAGAATTGATACCTTCAATAACATCCATCCAACCGTCATTATTAAAATCACCAACTGCACAGGACCAACTTTGTTCAGGAGCAGCCATATTTGCTGCAGCAGCTACATCTGTAAAGGTGCCGTTACCATTATTTCTTAACAATTGGTCAATGTTTCCTCCAACTCCAGAACCTCCTTGACCACATTTTGCAAGAACCATATCTACATCGCCATCATTATCATAATCAGTCCAGTTTCCAGCATAATTTCCTCCAGTTGGAAAGTCACCGATACCGCCTTGTGTATGATTCATATTAGTACCATCATTCATATAATACCTGTTGGGAGCATTATCATCGCAAGCAAATGCATCTAATTTTCCATCATTATTAATATCTACAAAATTGGTACGTTGTACCAAATAACTTTGAGTTTTTCTGTCAGTTGTATAGCCAGTTCCATCACTATTTGCTTTTAGAAAAACAACACCACTTCCTGAACCGTAGATTAAATCGTTAAAACCATTATTGTCATAATCACCAGCAGCAATACTCCATGAGGGTAAAACAGTGGTGTTTGGAACTGTAAAAGTAGTGGTCAAAAAAGTGCCTCCAGCTTGCTGATAAGAAATGGCTAAATGTGTTGCATCAATGGCTGAAACAATATCATCTTTATAATCGCCATTCATATCTACAATACAATTGTTGTATCCTCCAGTTATTCCTGCTACAGGAGTAGAAGTAAAGGATAATCGATCTGGCGCTGGCGGTACAGCTTCCATTACTTTGAAATCAAATCCATTAGAACTGTATCTGTTGTCAAAAGCAATGGTGTAGGTTGTACCTGTTGTAGCAGGAAAAGTAATTTGAGAAGAATATGTTGAATTGTAATCATCATTTGAACCAATGCAAACCAGTGCACCGCAGTCACCAGAATAAATAATAAGTCTGGTGTCTGTATTATTATTTTGAGCTAGGAGGGTAGTAACAGTTACATTAATGTTTTGAGTAGCCGTGAATTTATACCATTTTCCTTTGGTTCCCACACCACCAGATAAATTACATAGTTGCGTTGGAGTAGTTCCCGTTTCGGTGGTATATGCTGGCGCTGTGGTTGTAGAATTTAAGGCAACAGTCACAGCGGTAATACAATTAGATTGCGAAAATGCCATTGATATTGTAAAAAAAGATAAGATGGTTAAAGTTTTTTTCATTAGTGTTTAATTTAGTTTTTTAGTTGCAAGTTTGTGTTAAAGAGTTTATCCATTCTTCTATTAGTGCGACGCCTTCATCATGAATGACGGTTCTACCTAATAAAGGCATTCTTTCACTTTCATCAGTAGAGTTTACTCGATAATGCAAAATTGATTTGGTAAAATTTCCCGGACTTACTAATTTTATTAAGGTAGAATTTATAGGTTCATCAGCGGCTACACAAATACCTAAATTAGCGGGATTAACAGTTTCGCTAAAAGCAAATCGCAATGCACGATAATCACACCGACCTTGATTTTGGTGGCAATGCGAACAATTGGCGTCAACATAGGATCGAACTCTTAAATCCAACGATTTGGTAGTATCATGATAATCAACGGTAGAAACAATTGAGGTAGGATAACTTTCTAGATAACCTTGCTCAACCAATTTTTGCAACTGATTTTTACTTCCTTCGGTGTACGTATAATTCCAGTTCAAATTTTGAGGTTTAAGACCAATAGGTGTCCGCACTTCATTTATTTTATGACAGGCATAACACTCGGGTTCTGATGGAATTCTGTAGTTTTCAGCAATAACTTCGTTATTAGGTTTTTTGAATGAAAAAGATTGAGAGCTTCCATTTTCAAAATCACTTCCCGAAAATAAATCAGCATCGGTTTGAGCATCGTTCCAAATATATTCATAAAAATACCAACGGTCTGCTTGGCGAATCATCAACCTAGTTTCGATAATCTTTGTGGTGTTGTTCGGCTGAATAGTATTGTAATAAAAAGTTTTTATTAACACAGTGCCAACAGGGAAAATGAGAACTTTATTGTCTGCAGAAAGCGTTGCTTTTACACCACTTGGCATCCAAATAAATCTTTTTTTCAAAGCATAGTCTGTAAAAAGACTACTTGCCGGCTCATAAGGAATAACATTTAATGATGGCTTGAGTAATTTTATATCGCCTTCAAAAAACTTATAATCCGATAATTTTGGATAAGGAACTTGGGTCATATCTACCGTAACAGGCGAAACTGCGACATATTTATCTTCTTTAGAACAAGAAATAATAATAATGGTGATGAGCATTATGCAAAGGATTGCGAAGTAATGTTTTTTCATATAATTTTTAAAATGTCTTTCAAAAATAACAAAAAAATCCTAAACTCGTAGCATTTATGAGATTAGTCTAAAAAATATTTAATTTTAATAAGAATATTGTAATCAAAGTCTAAAAATTTTCTAGTTTAATCCGATAGGACTTTAGATTTTCCAATGAAGTTTCCGATTTATAATCAAAAATTTCTTCGTGTTGATTGCGCTCTTTTTTTAAACTTATTTGTTTAATACAATTACAAAATCGTTTTATTTCCTGGTCATTGGAAAGTATTAAACCCGGAACCAAGACACTTTTTTCGTTTTCGTCTTTAGCAACCATGGTAAAATAACTCGAATTACAATGTTTTACTTTCCCATTCTGAATATTTTCGGACTCTACTCGAATGCCAATAATCATCGAACTTTTACCTACATAATTCACACTGGCTTTCATGGTTACGAGTTCTCCAACTTCAATCGGATTTAAAAAATATACAGTATCAACGGAAGCCGTTACGCAATAATGCCCCGAGAATTTAGAAGCGCAGGCAAAGGCAATTTGATCAAGCAAAGATAAGATATAACCACCATGAATTTTGCCGCTAAAGTTTGTATGCGACGGCAACATCAATTCGGATATTGTGATTTTTGATGATTTTACGGTTTTGAAGAACTCACTCATCTTTTTCTGATCTTATTAAAATATTTTCGGGTAAAGATTTCTTGGCTTTAGCTCCCATTTTTTTAAGTTTTTCGACGCTGTTTACCAAATTTCCTTTACCGTCCACTAGCTTGTTCATAGCACCTTGATATTCTACTTTGGCTTCGTCCATTTTTTTACCGATTTTCACCAAATCACCCACAAAGCCCTCAAATTTATCATACAAAGCTCCCGCTTGTCGCGCAATTTCTAAAGCGTTTTCTTGCTGTTTTTGATTCGTCCACATACTGTCAATAGTTCTTAATGTAGCTAGTAAAGTGGAGGGGGTAACAATCACAATATTTTTTTCAAAGGCTTTGTTGTATAACGAATTATCTTCGTTCAACGCCAAGGCAAAGGCAGATTCAATCGGTATAAACAGCAGCACAAAATCGGGACTTTCCATGTGATACAAATCCTGATAATTCTTTGCGCTCAATTGGTCTACATGGCGCTTCAACGCCATAACATGTTCTTTTAAATGTTGTGCTTTTTCGGTGTCGTCTTCTGCATTTATATAACGTTCGTACGCGGTCAAAGTAACTTTAGAATCGACTATCATTTTCTTTCCGTCAGGTAAATTAATCACTACATCTGGAAAAACGCGGTTACCTTCTTCGGTTATAAAACTTTGCTGTACTTCGTATTCGCGACCTTTTTCTAATCCTGATTTCTCTAAAACTCTTTCCAATATCAATTCGCCCCAATTGCCTTGCATTTTACTGTCACCTTTCAATGCTTTTGTTAGGTTCAGCGTTTCCTTGCTCATTTGTTCATTCATTTCGCGTAATCCTAAAATTTGCTGGCGTAATGCTGCGTGATAATCGATACTTTCTTTATGAGTGTCTTCGACTTTCTTTTCAAATAATTGAATTTTATCTTGTAACGGAGTTAGAATGTTCTTAAGATTTTCTTTGTTTTGTTCGGTAAATTTATTGGTTTTTTCTTCAAGAATTTTGTTGGCCAAATTTTCAAATTCTTTGGTAAATTTTTCTTGTAATTTTTCAACTTCGTTTTTTTGTTCTTGATTGCGTTCCCAAAGATTTTCAAAATCAGTTTCCTTTTTAGATAATTGAATTGCCAACGATTCTTTCTCGGCTCGAATGTTTTCTCGTTCTTGTGCCGTTTGATGGATTTGATTTTTCAGTTGGTCAATTTGTTGTAACAAACCGTTTATTTTTTCTTCCAACGAAGCTTTTTCTGATTTCGAATTCGCTACAAAAAGTATTTTTCCAATAAATATTCCGATGGTCAAAGCAATGGTAAAGGCTAGAATGATGTATAAAAAATTTGCCATAAATTGTAGATGATTTTGGTAAAAATAAGCAATAAATTGAAATTCACTATTCTAAAAATGTATTTTTGTATCAAATATAATTCATGCAGCATCACTTTCTTTTACACAAGCCACACGGTTATTTAAGCCAATTTATTTACGAAAAAAAACGACCTAAAAAATTACTCGGCGCGTTATACAATTTTCCCGAAGGCACTATGGCAATTGGTCGATTAGATGAAGATTCCGAAGGATTGCTTTTGCTTACCACTGACGGAAAGATGAGTGAAATGATAAGAAGCAAATCGGTCGAAAAGGAATATTACGCTCAAGTGGACGGGATTATTAACCAAGAGGCTGTGATGTACTTAAAAAATGGTGTCGAAATTGGTTTCAAAGGTATTCGTTATACTACCAAAAAATGTGAAGCCAAACTTATTGTAGCACTTCCAGAATGCATAGCAAAAGGTAAAAAAATTAGAGAAGAACGTCATGGACTAACTTCTTGGGTTTCGATAACGGTAACCGAAGGTAAATTTAGACAAGTCAGAAAAATGACAGCTGCAGTAGGATTTCCCACTTTGCGATTAGTAAGAATTCGAGTAGGCGACATACATTTGCAAAACCTGAAAGCTGGTGAAGTTCTCGAAGTTTCCAGCTTTTTTACAAATAACCAAATAACCAAATAACCGAATTAACTAACATGCTCAACATTGTTTTAGTAGAACCCGAAATCCCAAACAACACTGGAAATATTGGTCGTCTTTGTGTTGGCACCGAAAGCCGTTTGCATTTAATTCATCCGTTTGGTTTCAAAATTACCGACGCTAATTTAAAACGTTCCGGTTTAGATTATTGGGTGCATCTCGATTGGCATCAATATCAAAATGTTGCGGAATGGATGACTGAAATTAAAGATAAATCAAGAGTTTTCTTGATGAGTTCGCATGCCACAAAATCAATATATGAAACCAATTTTAAGGATGGAGATTGGTTGGTTTTTGGAAAAGAAAGTGTTGGTTTAAGTCAGGAATTTTTAGCACAATTTGACAATCACATAACGATTCCGATGTCTAATTTGATTCGAAGTTATAATATTGCCAATTCGGTTGCGTTTGTAGTTGGTGAAGCTAAAAGACAGATTAGGGTGAAAGATTAACGATTTTTGATTTCAGAATTAAAAAGCACAAACTTCCCTTTTAAGCCATCAAAAGTTATAGAATCATCGTTGAACAGCGTATTAAAAACACTTTTAGAAATCAAATTACAAGGCTGATCCTGAAACACATTATTTTCGGTCATCACTATCATTTCATCCGAAAGTTGGATTGCTAAATCAATATCGTGGGTTGAAAATAGTATGCATTTATTGGTTTCCTGTGATAGCTTTTTCAACAGTTTAAAAACTGATACTTTATGTTGTAAATCTAAATGTGTTGTTGGTTCATCCAGTATGATTAATGGCGTGTTTTGAGCCAATGCTCTGGCGATTAAAACAATTTGTAATTGTCCGTCACTAATTTCATAATGTTTTTTGTCAAGTAAATGTTCAGTGCGCGTCAGTGCAACTGCCTGATTAATTTTCTGAAAATCATCGTCCGAAAGTTTCCCCAGCCAATTAGTGTAAGGTTGTCTTCCTAAAGCTATTAGTTCAAAAACCGTCAAATTGCTTGGTGGCAATTTTTCGGTTAAAACCAAACTTAAATTTTGTGCCAAAACTAAAGCTTCGTATTGATGAATATCTTTTTCGTTCAGCGTAACAGTTCCGGCTAGCGGTTTTTGAATTCCAGTTACAGTTCGTAATAAAGTTGATTTTCCAATACCATTTCCACCAACTAATGAAATTAATTTTCCTTCCACAAAAGTCAGGTTGAGGTTTTTAGCAATGATATGTTTTTCCTTTTTGGATTGGTATCCAATGGATAAATCTGAAGTGGAAAGTATGATTTTATTTGAATTCATTACTGGATACTTTTCTTTCTGACAATTAACCAAATCACTATTGGAGCACCAATAATTGATGTTATGGCATTGATGGGTAAGGTAAAATCAAAACCAGGCATTTGTGAAATCGTATCACAAAGTAACATTATAATCGAACCAATAAGCAGTGTTGCAAAAAACAAAATTTTATGATTACTCGTTTGAAATAACAACTTTCCCAAATGCGGAACCGCTAACCCAACAAAGGCAATTGGTCCAGCAAATGCAGTTATGCTTCCCGCCAAAATACTGGTAGCGAATATGATACAATATCGCGCTTTTTTGATATTCAATCCCATGCTTTTTGCATAGTTTTCGCCAAGTAGTAACGCATCCAAAGATTTTAAGGAAAGCAGGCTGAACACTAATCCAAGTAGTATACAAATGCTTAAAATGGAAATATTCTGCCACGATAAATTTCCGATGCTTCCCATAGACCAAAACGTATATTTCTGCAATTGCTCCGCCGAACTAAAGTACGTAAACACACTAACGATAGCACTGGTAAAACTACTAAACATCAATCCCACGATTAATATTGACATCGTGTCGCGCAAGCGTTGTGAGACTATTAAAATCATCAGCAACACCATCAAACTCCCAATGCAAGAAGCCAAAATTATTCCGTAAGACGACAATAAAAACTGCGAAAAAATAGCCGGTAAAAACCCAGCCCCAAGTATAACAAAAGCAACGCCTAAACTTGAACCCGAACTCAATCCAAGCACATAAGGCCCGGCTAATGGATTCCTGAATAAGGTTTGCATCAACAAGCCCGAAATGGAAAGCCCGATGCCAACGAGAATCGCCGTGATAGCTTTCGGTAAGCGAAAATTAATGATAATATACTCCCACGTTTCTTTTGAAGCATGACTGCCAAATAAACTTCTGAAAACATCCTTCATCGGAATGGCAACCTGACCCATTGAAATGTTCATCAGTAAGGTCACTAGTAAAAGCATTGATAAACCCGAAAACAATATGGTATTTCTGTTCTTCACTATTTTAACTTCTCAAAGAAAAAAGGTTCATAACCCGGTAACAATTCGGGATGCAAAATCTTGACGATATCCTTTAACACAATATCTGGACGGTTTGGCGCTAATTCATAATAAAGAATACCACCTGTTTTTCCTTTTTTTCTGCTGAAAGAATATACATTTTTGTTTCTGAAAGCGTCAAATTCAGCGTAATGTGGATTCATATCCGTCATTTCTTTTAAAGTCGAAAACTGACCGGAAGTAATCCAGATATCTGCGGTTTTTGCTTTTTCAAAAACGGTTTCAAACGACAAGGACAAACTGCCTGTTCCACTGGTTTCCTGCCATAAATAATTACCATTTGCCTGTTTGAGAAGCAGACTTCCCCAACTTGTTCCTTTTGGTAAATACCATCGGTCTTCATACATATCACCCGCCAGAATTGTGGGCGTAGCAATGGCTCTTTTTGCAACTTCAATAGTATTTAAATAGTCTTTTTCAATTGTGGTAAAGATTTCGTCAGCTTCTTTTTGTTTGCCATAAAGTGCTCCGAAAAACTTGATCCATTCGGCTTTTCCCAACGCAGTTTCCTCGTTCCAGTCGCCATTGAGCATTACTTTTAATCCGCTTTTCTGCAGATTATCCAACGTTGGATTTTTGTTGTCAATGCCATAGCCAATAATAACATTAGGTTGCAAACTGAGAATGATTTCGGTATTTAAATCATGATTGTTCCCCAGTTCTTTTACATTGCCGGCGTCAATTCGCGCTCTTACTTTTTCTGAAGAAATATAATCGGCATGCGGAAAACCAACCAAAGTAGTGACTTCATCAAGCATTTCCAATGATGGAATATGTGTTGTTGAGGTAACGACTATTGTTTCTATAGGAATTGGTATAATCAGGTTTTGTTTCAGATTGTCAGGCACAATTCCATCCTTTTCTTTAAGAATGTAAGTATAGGTTTTGGTTGCTTTTGGCCACGGATTTTTAACGGTTACCACCGAATATCCATCGTAGTTTTGAATCGAAAAACCTTTGGCATAATGAACGCTGTTCTCGGAAATGATGGCTGTTTCTGATTTGCTTTCGTTTTTGCAGCTTAAAATAAAAAGCAGAATAAACGGCAATAAAATTTTTGGTTTGATAGATTTCATATAGCTTGTTTGCAAGTGTTGCAAAGTTATAGGTAAACCCCTAAAAAATAATTTTTATTTTTTTACCAATTTATAATTGGCTATCTGCCCACTGTCAAAATTGAGATTAAGGATGTAAATTCCGGCACTCAACTGTGAAGATTGATTGTCTAAATCCGATTTTGATGAAGTTGAAACTATGGTTTTTCCTGTGATATCAATTATCGAATAATCAGAAATGGTTTGCTCTGTTTGAATATCAAAATTGTATGAAAATGGATTAGGTGAAATAATAGTTTTTGGTTTTGTAAATTGATGATTGGAAAGTAGAAAACCAGCAGTTACATTTTCTGTAGTTTCAATTACCGAAGTGTAATTATTCAAAGCAATTTTCAAAAGATTCTTATCGCAGTTGCAAACAACATCATAATATCGCAACGTGTTATTTACTGTTGATGAAGGATAAGTTTGCGCATAATAAAACACACTAAAATTCTGAAAAATAAGACTTAAATCAGCATCGTTAGTAGTAACAATATTTCCATTAAAACCAGCAGGAGCGCCAATATTTGAATCTATTAACTGAAGTCTTACTGCATCACTAAAAGAACCCCAATCAGAAATATGCACAGACTCTATAACACTTGAATAGGCTAATAAATCTGCAATAAATTGTGGTGGATAGGTACCGTATACACTAATCATTCTATTCATGTAAGGATAATAGGGATGTGCATATTTGTTAAGATAACTAGTAACATTGTAAGCTTGCAAAATCGCATTCAATCCAGCATCATTTGAATTGCTTGCCTGGGAGGTGTTTATATAATTTGGATGCCCAATGTTTTCATTTACCAGACGAATCTCAATATCTGGTTGTTGGGCAAACATAAAATTTGAAACTAATAAAATCAGCAATAACTTTTTCATAATCATGAATTTAGAAACTTATGTAAAGCTAAGAAAATATTTTCATTTTAAATCAATTTTCTATGTTACATTTGCACCCGAATTAAGGTTGCGATTTTAGTTTTTCAAAATCGCATTAAAAGGGAATTTGGATAAATACCAAAGCTGTTCCCGCAACTGTAAGCTATTAAGCTTGTTGTTATCTACAAAAACCATTGTCCCAATTTCGGGATGAGAAGGTCAACAACAAGACGCAAGCCAGGAGACCTGCCTCATTCATCAGAGTAACAAACTTTCGGGAAAAAAGGTTTGGGTATGGGTAAATTCTATGCTTTTCTCCCACAATTGTAATTAATCAATTTGTTTAAAATTAACGTATTTATCTCTCTGTGCATCTTTGAGCTCCTTCGTGTATTTCTGTGATTTTTTGTTTCAAAGAGCCTCACAGAGCTAAAATGGAGAATTACAAAGATTTTAAGTTTATTGATTGTATTTTAAATTTTTAAAATGAAAAAAACAGTAAAAGCAGTTGCTATTTTGGCACTGTTAAACACTTGTGCGTATGCTCAAGTTAAGGATTCTACGAGAGTGAATCCATTGGATGAATTGGTAATTTCCGACACCAAATTTGCACAAAGCAAGGAAAAATCAGGAAAAGTTATCGAAGTAATCACTTCTGTAGATTTAGCCAAAAAATCAGGGCAAAGCTTAGCTACAGTTTTATCTCAGGTCGCAGGAGTTGAAATCAACGGAAACCAATCGGCTAATGGGAAAAACCTGGGCTACTACATTCGAGGAGGAAGAAATCGACAGGTTTTAATTGTAATAGATGGAATTCCTGTGACCGATGCATCAGGAATTTCGATGGAATATGATTTAAGATTATTACCCGTCGACCAGGTGGAAAGTATTGAAATTATGAAAGGTGCCTCCAGCACACTCTACGGAACTGGAGCGGCAACTGGAGTGATTACAATTACCTTGAAAAAAGCTTCCAACAAAGTTCTTCGAGGAAATGCGTATGTAAATATTGGGTCGAATAATACCGCCGATAATCACAAATACAACGGTCAAGATTTTAATCAAGGTTTGTCATTTAATGGAAAATATTTAAAAGTAGATTATTTGACCAGTTTGAACAGTACTGAAACCAATGGAATGTCCGAAGCAAAAGGTGAAAATTATGAAAACGACCGTTTTTCAAGAATTGCTGTCAATCAAAAAATTGGCGTTGCGTTAACTTCAAAGTTGCGTGTTGATTTTTTTGGAAATTATGACCGATTAAAAAATGCTTTCGATGATTCTTATAACGGAGTTTCATCTTCTGATAATTTGTTTAATCAAGGAAAAACAGAGCAATTTAGAGCAGGATTTTCATCAAAATACAAATACAGTAAAGGAGAATTTGTAATCAATTCGGGTGCTTCCAGCAGTAAACGCAATTTATTTGTTTTTAATTCTGAATTTGAATATAAATCCAAAAATATAAATGTAGATGCATTTAATAAATTCAATTTCTCGAAACAATTTTTTGCATTGTTGGGAACACAATACCAGTTTAGTGAAATGAATTTTGATTCTGAATTTAGCACTATAGACCATAAAAATGCCAAGTTTGCTATAGTTGATCCCTACACAACGGTGGTCTACAATTCTGCTTTTGGTTTTAACTTAAATGTGGGCGTGCGAATAAACAATCATAGTGTTTATAACAGTCACGCGGTATATAATTTTAATCCGTCTTATACGTTTGGTAAAAAAAATCCAATTAGATTATTAGCCTCTTATTCTACTGCTTATATCACGCCAAGTTTGTATCAATTGTATGATGCTTATTCGGGAAATATTCATTTAGAACCAGAAGAAAATAGCACCGTCGAAGCTGGTTTTGAAATACAACTTTGGTCTAAAAAAGTTACTTTAAATACAGTTGCTTTTTTAAGAAATGAAAAAAATGCTATTGATGTTGATGCCAATTTTGTGTATTTCAATATTGAAGGGAAAAACAAAGCGAAAGGGATTGAAACATCAATTTTACTGGCGGTTACCTCAAGATTATCTATGAACGCCAATTATACTTTTAATGAGTTAGATGAACCGTTGCAAAGGTTAAATCCAAAACATAAAGTGAATGCGGCGATGAATTATCAGTTTACTAATCGTTTTTTTGCAGGAATTAATTATCAATATTTAAGTTCTAGAATAGATGCTTTTGGTTATCCAGCGCAGTTTGTAAAACTTGATGCGTACAGATTGTTTAATGCCACGTTGAAGTATGAATTAATCAAAAACCGATTGACTGTTTTTGGAGCAGCAACAAATATTTTTAATGAAGAATTTGTCGAAAATATTGGTTATTCTACCAGAGGAAGGAATTTTAAAGTGGGGTTGAATATTGTTTTATAAGCAATAAAAAAAAGGCTAGCTGAAAAGTTAGCCTTTTAAATTTCAAGGTTTGTATTGTTCTATTTTAGTTAAAACTTCTTTCAGTAATGCTGGTTTATTAGTACCTATCAATATTTTTGAATTATCGGTAGTTGTTAGTTGCAGTCCTTGGTTTCCAGAAACATTTAAAGCTTTTCCATTTCCAAATAAACCATATCGGATTCCCCAACCGCCATATTCTGTTATTGGGCTGTATTGACGGACATAAATTTTGTATAGCTTGTCCCAAGTATATTTTCGATACGTTATTTGTATTGGAAAAAACCGAACATAGATGCCATCATTTTTAATCGTAGTTTGAAGTTTAAAAAATCTAAACAAAATGGTCAAGAAAAACAGTATCAAAAATCCAATATACAATGCAGTGTCACTTGCTGGATTGGTACCAAATGGTTTTTTTAAAATAATTTGTTGATAAATCCCGTAAACAAATATTCCATTTAATACGAGCAGTAGCAACCAAAGCCACCATTGTTTAAAGTGTTGTTTTTCAGAAAACACTATTTTTTCATCCATTGTTTTGTTAGTTGTTTTTAAACGATATTTTTTCGCCGCCGCTTATTTGGTTAGAAATGTACAACATTAACTCATTAGGTTATAATAATTTTGAGTTTATAAGGAGGTACATTTATAATAATTTAAATAACTCATTATGAAAACTTTATTCAACATTCGTACAGGCTTATTACTATTCATAGCTTTGGTAGTTGTAGTGTGCTCATTAGGTCAATATGCAAATTCAGGCACTCCTAGTGACAGAACAGGAACTAATGGTGCTACAAACGGTTCAGGAAAAGCACCAAAAGGCAATGCGCACGCTTTCAAAAACTGGCAACTTCCTATATTCAAGGCAGTTATTTTATTACGATTTTGTTGCGTTTATGTTTAGGATTGTTACGTGTAATGCTTGATTTGCGAACATTACACAAATATATAAAACATTCCAAAAAGTTAAACCTATTTATTATCAAGATACATTTCACTTTGTAAAGGATTTAACGATTTAGCATCGGTAAAATCCCGTTCAAAAACACTTGGTACTTGAGGTGTCATTTTGCCGCTGGAAATGATGCGATTAATGGCGGCATTTAGTAAAGGTTCATCGGTATTACCCAAAATACCTAGACTGTTCAAATTTTCGGGCAATGAGATAGTCGGTGAAATCCCGGCTGCATAATCGCCAAAATTATCTTTGTTTACAATTTTAAGTACAATGGGTTGCATGGCGTATTTATGATTGGGATTCACGTTGGTTTTGGAAAAAGTTGGCGAATCATACAAAGTTATGGATCCAACATTTTTGCCAGTCGTTAAATCGCCAATTTGAACAACTTGTATGTATGGTTTTAAACAGTTTACGACCAATTCGCTTGCAGATGCAGTTGCCTTTGTAGTTAAAATATATACTTTGTTGAGATGTAATCCGTTCAAACTCGCAATAAATTTATTTTCTAGAGATCCTGGATTGTTTGATAGAAAATAAGCTTGAGCTTTTGCATTCCATTGTTGTTTAGCAAATAATTGTCCGGGAAACTGTCCTGTAATCATGCTAGCCAATTTGGTTGCCGAATTGATTGAACCGCCCGAATCATAACGTAAATCTAATACCAAATCAGTTACATTTTGTGCAACAAAATTTCCAAACACAGTATTTAATTGGTCGTCATAGCTGGGATAAAAACCGTTGTACATCAAATAGCCAATATTGTGCGTTCCTTGATGGATTACAGTATTAATAAATATTGGGTTTTCAGAAATATTCGTTTTAGTAAGCGTTATTGATTGTCCATTTGGAGTAATATTTCCATTATCATAATCGGCAAGGTTAATGGTGTATGTAGTATTAGCCAAAAGGGTTCTATAATTGTCTTTAGTTAGTGGCGTTCCATTAATGGCATAAAAAATATTTCCACGCTGAATAGATTTAGTTGCTGCATCTGAATTGGGAATTATATAGCGTACCCATCCATAAACGGATGTTTGCGTAGCATCTTTAAATTTTAATCCATAATCCATACCATTATTGAGTGTATTTCCAGATAGAATTCCTTCTAGTAAAGAATAATCGCTAAAAATAACACTAAACCTGTCTATTGTTATAGATACACGAAGATGATTGAACAAATCTATTGGTGTTACAAATGTCTCCAGAAAAGTGTTAAGCTCCGTTTGATTTGCAAATCGAGTATCGGCTAAATCCGGAACATCTGCTTGCCATAAATAGTATAAATTCATTCCTTTCCAAACAAAATCTTTAATTTCAACACTACTCGGAACGGCATTGTCATTTATATCGGTGCAACCAATAGGAACTACAAACAATAATAGTAATGACAAGGAGATAGCAATTTTTTTCATAACAGCTTTTTATTTTAATAAATGTAAATTTACGAAGTTTACAGTGATAATGTAGTTTTGTTTGTAACAAATAAAATTAGCATTCGTCTTGACCCTATACCAACCAATCAAATACGTTTTTGATGAACCAAAATGAGTTTATGCATCTGGTAAATCCGTTTAAGGATAGACTTTTTCGAATGGCAAAACGATTGCTTGTAAGCACTGAAGAAGCCGAAGATGCAACTCAAGAGGTACTATTAAAATTGTGGAATAGAAATGAAAATTTGTACGAATATAAGAGTATAGAAGCTATGGCGATTACGATGACTAAAAATTATTGTTTAGATCAGTTAAAATCGAAACGCGCCAGTAACATGACCATTGTTCATAATAATTTCACCGATAGAGAAGCTAGTTTACAACAAAAAGTAGAAGATAACGACACTTGGAATTGGGTTGAAAAAATAATAAATGATTTGCCCGAACTCCAAAAGCTAATAGTTCAAATGCGAGATATTGAAGAAATGGAGTTTGAAGAGATTAGTAAAATTTTAGAGATGAAAGAGCAGGCCATTCGAACTGCATTATCAAGAGCAAGAAAAGTAATTAGAGAAAAAATGATAAAAACACATCATCATGGCATTGGATAGAATAGAAAAATTAGTAGAAAAATACTTTGAGGCAGCCACCAGTATTGCTGAAGAAAAGGAATTGAAAGATTATTTTGCTTCTTCAAATGTTGCTCCTCAACTAGAAGAATACAAACCAATATTTAAGTATGTTGTTCAAGCAAAAAAAGAGAGGTTTTTGTCAACTTTACCTTTGAAAGCTAACAAAAGTAAACGCCTAATTTGGTTATCATCTGTTGCATCTGTTACAGTTTTACTTGGCGTGAGTGTGTTTACTTTCAATAATTATCAGCATCAAAAATCAGTTGATACTGGAACTATTAATGATCCCGAAATAGCTTTCAGAGAAACACAAAAAGCGTTGGCTATGATTTCTGAACATGTAAATAAAGGCATCGGAAGTATGAATTATATAAACGAATATGAACAATCCAAAAACAAAATTTTTAAATAATAAAAATCAGAAATCATGAGAAAATTAATTTTATGTTTAGTAGTAGTATTAAATGCAAATACCTTTTTTGCACAAACAATCTTCGATAAATTTGAAGATCAAGACGGCATAACTTCAGTGGTGGTCAACAAAAAAATGTTTTTGCTTTTGAGTAAAATGAAAGTAGAAGATAAAGCGACACAGCAATATGTAAACTTGATTAAAAAGCTTGATAATTTGCGCGTTTTTGTTACAAAAAGCGACAAGAAAGCAGATGAAATGAAGGCGGTTTCAGATAAATATATTAAATCTGCATCGCTTGAGGAGTTAATGAAAGTCAACGAAAAAGGAAAAAGTGTCAAAATATTTGTAAAATCTGGAAGCACAGATTCGCAAATCAAGGAATTAATGATGTTTGTGCAAGGTTCAGGAAATGAAGAAACAGTTTTGATGTCATTGATTGGCGATTTTGATTTGAATGAACTCTCCATTTTAACGGACAAAATGAAATTACCTGGAGGTGATGAGTTGAAAAAAGCCTCAAAAGGCAAAAAATAAAAATATGTGAATAGTATTTTTTCTAACCACTATTTTTGCTTCACTATTAATGATGAGTTGCACCGGTGAACCTACACTTCAAAAGTATTTTGTTGACAACTCAAATAAGAAGGATTTTATTGAGCTAGATCTTGCGTCAACATTCATTAATACTGATAAAATGCAACTTACAGCAGACCAAAAAACAGCATTGGAATCATTTAGCAAAATGAATATTTTGGCATTCAAATTAGATAAAAATAATAAAGTAAACTACGATGTTGAAAGTCAAAAAGTAACCGCAATTTTAAAGAATAAAAAGTATCAAGAACTGATGAAAATAGGTTCAGGAAAAGATGACGCTTCAGTAAGTTTTGTAGGAGATGAAAATCACATCAATGAGTTCGTGCTTTTTGCAAAAAAGAAAGAAACCGGATTTGCAGTGGTTAGAATTCTTGGGAAAGACATGAATCCTAATAATATTATGAACATGATTTCCTTATTAAAAAGTTCTAATATCAATTTGGAACAATTAAAACCATTGCAAGATCTGATAAAACAATAATATTGGAGGAGAGGTTAGTTAATTTAATAAGAAAAGTCCCGAAGATATTTCGGTACTTTTCTTATTTTTTAAAATATTTTAATGGAACTACGAGCATCCCAAAACATTCACCTTTTTCTTTACCAATGTGTTTGTGATGAATCTTATGTGCTCGCCGAACCGCTTTCGCATAACGATTATCTGCATTTCTGAATATCTTAAATCGTTGATGAATAAAAATATCGTGCACCATGAAATATGCCAAACCATAGGTAAAAATTCCCAGTCCAACGGCAATGCCTAAATCGAAAATACCTTTTTGCCAAAGTAGAAAGCAGCCAATACTTACCACGGCATAAAAAATAAAAAAAGCATCATTACGTTCAAACCAAGAATCGTGATCTTTCTTGTGATGGTCCGCATGAAGGTTCCACAAAAAGCCATGCATAATGTATTTATGACTAAACCATGCCATAAATTCCATGATGAAAAAAGTAATAACAAAAACAATAATTTGTAGGTACATAATATTTATAATAAATTCAATCTATAATTAACATAACACTTCGCCAAAAGTACAAATTTTTGATAATCAGGAACACGAATTCTAGTATTTTTGATTTCTAATGAAGGTGTCTTTTTTAATTTTGACAACAACTTTTTGTAATAAACAAAGGCTGTATAAACGCCAAATTTAGCTTCAATAGGAAGTTGTAAAATACCTTCAAAACCAACTCTAAAATCGGCTTCAATTTCTTTAATAATCTCGTTTTTAGAATATTCATCCAGTCTTGATAAATCTGTATTTGGGAAATAAGTTCTATTCAAATCTTCGTAATCAGCTTTTAAATCGCGAAGGAAATTTACTTTTTGAAATGCTGAACCAAGTCTCATTGCTGAATGTTCTAACTCTTGGAATTTTTGGTCATCGCCATTCACAAAAACTTTCAAGCACATAAGTCCTACTACATCGGCAGAGCCATAAATATATTCGTTATATTCTTCAAATGATTTATAATCTGTTTTATACAAATCTAATTTCATGCTTTTCATAAAAGCGTCAATCATGGTTTGTGGAATTGTATATTTATGAACCGTATGCTGAAAAGAATTTAAAATCGGGTTCAAACTGATTTTATTTTCTAAAGCAGCTGTTAAATCGTTTTCAAACATGTCAAAAAGTAATGTTTTGTTGTAGTCATGAAAAGTATCTACAATTTCATCTGCAAAACGAACAAATCCATAAATATTATAAATATCCTGACGTATGCTTGGAGCAAGCATTTTTACAGCAGCAGAAAACGATGTGCTATAGGATTTGGTAACATTTCTGCTACAATCAAAGGATATGGTATCAAAAATAGATTTCATAATGTTTTGTAAAATTAATAATTTTTTTGGATAAGTTCAGCAACTAATTTTCCTGAAATTAAAGCAGGAGGAACTCCCGGACCAGGAACAGTTAATTGCCCTGTAAAATATAAATTGTCGACTTTTTTACTTTTCAATTTAGGTCTTAAAAAAGCTGTTTGTAATAATGTATTTGCCAAGCCATAAGCGTTTCCTTTATAGGAATTGTAATCTTTTATAAAATCGTTTACACAAAAAGATTCTTTAAAAATTATGAAATCTTTCACTGATTGTTGTGTCAGTTTTTCAAAACGAGATATTATTTTTTCAAAAAATTCTTCTCTTATTTGTGGAGTATCTTCCAATCCTGGAGCTAAAGGTATCAAAAATATTCCAGCTTCCTTACCTTCAGGTGCTGCATTGCTATCTGTTTTAGATGGGAAACTAGCATAAAAAAGAGGTTCGTCAGGCCATTTTGGACTGTCATAAATGTCCCGCGCATGAACATCAAAATCTACATCAAAAAATAAAGAATGATGCTCTACATTTTTAATTTTTTTATCAAAACCTACATAAAATAATAGAGAAGAAGGTGCGAAAGTTCTATTCTCCCAATACTTTTCTGAATAGCCACGATACTCTTGATTTAATAAACTCTCACTGTGATGATAATCGGCGCCACTTAAAATAACATCTCCTTTTATACTTTCACCATTTACTATTATAGCATTAGCGTTACCGTTTTCAACTGTTATTTTTTCTATGTTTGAATTGGTATGTATTTTAACGCCGAGTTCTACAGCTAATTTTTCCATAGCCAAGATAACGCTGTACATTCCATTTTTTGGATGCCAAGTTCCCAAACCAAAATCAGCAAAATTCATAAAACTATAAAATGATGGTGTGTCCGAAGGTTTTGCACCAAGAAAAAGTACGGGAAATTCGAGTATTTGGATTAATTTAGGGTTATTAAATTTTTTTCGAATATTTTTCGAAATGTTTCCAAAAAACTGATCAACTTTTTTAGCAGTTTCAAGCGTAATTAGTTCTAAAGGAGATATACCAGGACGATAAACCAAATCTTTTATAGCAATATCATAATTACTTTGTGCTTCTTTCATAAATGCCGCTAACTTTTTACCGCTACCTTTTTCAATGTTTTCAAAAGTTTCGATTATTTGAGGTAAATTGTCTGCAATAGTAACAAAATCGTTTACACCAAAATAAACCTGATAGGCAGGAGCAAGTTTTATCAGATCATAATAATCCGAAGGTTTTTTGTTAAAATCAGCAAAGAATCGTTCAAAAACATCAGGCATCCAATACCAAGTTGGACCAATATCAAATATAAAACCTTCTTTTTTTAGTTGACGTGCTCGTCCACCAATGGAAGAATTTTTCTCGTAAACAGTAACGTTGTGTCCTTCTTTAGCAAGATAGCATGCAGCTGCTAGTGATGAAAAACCGGAACCAATTATTTTAATTTCTTTGTTCATAATGTGCAATAAAAGTACAAAAAGCGAAACAGTAACTAACAGTTATGTTATTATGCTGTCAACTAATTCTTTTATGTTTTTAAATGTTGTGATTTTTTCCGAAAGTAGCCTAGCATCAATATTTTCAGTCATTCTTCCAATGAGCCATAAACTGGCTGTTTCATCTAATATTTCCTCACTAATTTCTTTTATATATTTATTAATATTCTCTTTGTCAGGCTCAACGGTTGTATAACAAATGTAAGTAATATTGTTAAAATATTTCTTCATATCCTTCAAACTGTCAATTGGAAGGCTTTCACCAAGATAAATACTTTTATAACCATGATTTAAAATTTCATAATTAAGATACATTAACCCTAATTCATGAATTTCATTCATTGGAAGGTATAAAACAAAGATTTTTTCTTTATAAATTGGTTCTTTTGTTTGAACAATTTCAGTATTGTTCAAAAGCTTTTGTTTAATAAGGTATGAAATAAAATGTTCATGCGCGGGAGAAACTGTCCCAGCTTGCCACAATAACCCAATTTCTTCGATTAGAGGGATGAATACTTCGTAAAATACATCTCTAAACGATTTTTCAGCGAGTAGCTTATTGTAAGTGTTAAAAAACAAGGTATGATCAAAATTCATCATAGCCATTTTGAATGAACTTATAGCATGATGTTTAACGCTTTTATCTGATATAATCTCATTGACTAGTTCAGGAATTCTTTCATTGGAGAGTTTTGAGATACTAGAGATCTTGTAACCATGATTGTGGAGCAAAGTGATGTTTAATAATTTTTGAAGACTCTCCAAATCATACAATCGAATATTAGTCCCTGTTCTCATTGGTTCAAGAACACTATATCTTTTCTCCCAAATTCTGATAGTATGAGCTTTAATACCTGAGAGATTCTCTAAATCTTTAATGCTAAAAACATTTTTAATGTTGTTGGAAATGATAGAAGACCCGAAAACATATATCAACGCTCCCAAAGGGGAAGGCTTTATTATAGAACACGCAAGATGGCTAAAACACGCCTTCATTTTAAGTGTTTTAACTGGCAGACGCAGAGAGGAGCTCTGTACAA
>NZ_JANXUG010000103.1 GCF_025352015.1 Flavobacterium sp. | reverse complement strand
TAAACTTTAAGACCTTTGACTTTAAGACAAATTTATTAAAAAGGTAAATCGTCGTGTTCTTCTTCGTTGAAGTTGGTAGCAGGTGCAAACGCTTCAGCTGGCGGCATTGGAGGCATAGTTGCTACAGGTGCTTCTGCTTGTGTTTTTTCAATTCTCCATCCTTGGATGTCATTAAAATATTTGGTTTCTCCTTGTGGGCTCAACCATTCTCTGCCTCTCAAATTGATAGAAACTTTTACAGCATCGCCCACATTGTAATTGTTCAACATATCACATTTATCCTGTACAAAGTTGATGCTAATAAATTGAGGATATTGCTCCTCTGTTGCCACAACCAATTCTCTTTTTTTAAAACTAGCACTCACTTGTTGCTCTGCATTAACGATTTTAATTTTTCCGGTAACTTCCATATTTATTGTTTTGCTAAAAGCACTTTCCAAGCAGAAAGCGCATCATTATTATTCAAATATTCTTTTGCTTTTTGATGAATTTTAAGAGTATCATCGGAGCTCAAAACCCCTTTGATCGAAAAATTTTGTTGTACAAATATAGTAATTTCTGTTGGAGTTGGCAATGCTTCTATGTTTCCTAATTTACCCAAATCATTACCATCAAAAACTGAACTATCTTTAATAAAATCAGGAATCAAATCTACACCAATTCCTAGGGTAGTTATTGGCTTTTCGACTTCAAACATCCCTTGATTGGAACGTGAATACCAATTGCCTCCTAAGCGCGAAACCAAATCAATTTTGTTTTGGTCAATCATCCCTTTATTGTCTAATATATTTTCGTTGATATGTATTTTTATTACTTCACAAATAATTAAATTACCTGCACCACCTTGATTACCTAATGCTATAATTTCATTGACTTTGCATTCCATTTGCACGGGACTTTCGGCCACTCGATAAGGTTTTATCAAGTCCGAAGGCAACATCGTTAATCCCGATTTTAAGAACTCATTCACCCCATCTGGATATTCAGTACTCGATAATGAAGCTTGTTGGACAAGTGCATAATCAACCACATTTATCACGACTTCTTTGGTGGCTTCGCAATTTTCAAGCGTATGTTTTGTGGTGTTGTTTCTAACGCGACGTGCTGGAGAAAACACCAAAATTGGCGGATTTGAACTAAATACATTAAAGAAACTAAAGGGCGACAAATTGGGTTTGCCATTCTTATCCATTGAGCTTGCAAAAGCAATAGGTCTTGGAGCTACTGCACTTTGTAAATATCCTTGAAGTTGTGCTGGTGAAAGTGTATGTGGTTCGAAACTGAGCATGATTTTTTGTTTTTACAAATGTAATTTTTTTATGTTTTAAGTAAACATCAAAATTAGAAGTTATCATTTTTTCATTACTTTTAACCAAAATCGTTTACATGCATTTTTCTGAAAAAAGGATTACTTCCCGCTGGTTTATCATTATCGCATCGTTTGTTATTGTGAGTTTGATTTTGTGGAATACTTATTCGTTTTTTCAAATTTTTAAAGACCAAGAACGCGTAAAGATGCAAAATTGGGCATTGGCTCAAAAGAAAATCAACAATGCCGACCCTAACGCTGATGTTGACATAGAACTTCCTTTTCAAATTATTCAAGAAGCCACCATCCCTATTATTGTAACCGAAAAAAATTCTATAATCAATACTAAAAATATCGATGACGATATTCTCAAAGACAAAGCAAGACTTGCTGCTTTTTTGCAAAAACTGAAAAATCAAAATGAGCCTATTGTAATGCAAATTTCAAACGGGAAAACACATAATCTTTATTATGGCGATTCCTCATTATTGACCAAATTGAAATATTATCCTGTGGCTTTGCTCTTGATTATTTTTTTGTTTGGCGCAATGGTGTATAACTTTTATAAAAGCACCAAAATGGCAACCCAAAATAAGCTTTGGGCAGGAATGGCAAAAGAAACGGCACATCAAATTGGCACACCATTATCGTCTTTAATAGGATGGCTCGAAATCATGAAAGCCGATAATGTAGATGAAACTACGGTTAGCGAAATAGAGAAAGACATCAATCGGTTACAAACCATAACGGATAGATTTTCCAAAATAGGCTCGGAACCGTTATTAGAAGTAAAAGATATTATTCAAGAAACCGAAGAATCGTTCAACTATTTGAAATCGAGGTTTTCAAAGCAAGTAGAATTTACTTTTAAAGCTCCCGAAAAACCTATTATGATTTCGTTAAATACTGCTTTACACAGTTGGACTGTCGAAAACTTGGTGAAAAATGCCATTGATGCCATGAGAGGCAGAGGCAAACTATCAGTAGTGATTGAAAACGAAAACCATTTGGTAAAAATTATTGTAACAGACACCGGAAAAGGTATACCTAAAAATCAGTTCAAACGTGTTTTTGAACCCGGATTTACCACTAAAAAAAGAGGTTGGGGTTTAGGATTATCGTTAACAAAACGTATTGTGGAAGAATACCACAAAGGAAAAATAAAAGTATTGCATTCAGAAATTGGAACCGGAACTACGATTCAAGTTTCGTTTAGGAAATTATAAAAATTCAAAATTTTTAGTTCTATAAATTGCTTTGAATGGCTGTAAGTAACTCTTCAAATTCTGCTTTAGTCAGCGTTACTTTTTTTTGAAAACGCATAGCATCCATATCTTGAAGCGGTATCAAATGTACATGAACATGTGGCACTTCGAGCCCAATTACAGCAACACCAATACGTTTGCATGCAACCGTTTTTTCTAGGGCTATGGCAATTTTTCTAGAAAATTTCATTAAGCCCAAATAAAGCTCCTCATCCATATCAAAGATTTTATTAATCTCAAGTTTTGGAATACAAAGTGTGTGTCCTTTCGCATTTGGATTGACATCTAATATAGCAATAAAATTATTGTCCTCTGCTATTTTATAACATGGAATTTCTCCAGCAATTATTTTAGTAAATAGTGAACTCATTACGAATTTTGTTTTTAAAAAGTCCTTCGACTGCGCTTAAGGAAACAAAAGTTAATCTCTTGAAATTTCTAAAACTTCAAAGTTAAGTTTACCGTTTGGCACTGTAATTTCAGCAATTTGTCCCACAGATTTTCCCAATAATCCTTTACCAATTGGCGAGGTAACCGAAATTTTTCCTGTCTTTAAATCGGCTTCGCTTTCAGCAACCAATCTATAATTTAGTTCCATGCCGTTGGCTTGATTCTTAATTTTTACGTTGGATAATACCAAAACTTTTGAAACATCAAGATGCGTTTCATCAATCAATCTGGCATTTGAATGTACTTCTTCCAATTTGGCAATTCTCATTTCGAGCATTCCTTGTGCTTCTTTGGCGGCATCATATTCTGCATTTTCAGACAAGTCGCCTTTATCTCGTGCTTCGGCAATGGCTTGAGACGCTTTTGGTCTTTCGATGCTTTTTAATTGATCTAATTCTTCTCTTAATTTCTTCAGTCCTTGTGCGGTGTAATACGATACTTTAGTCATGTGCTGCTTTTTTATAAATAGAAAAAATCCCATCGGAACGGGATTTCTTTTTGCAAAGATATTATTTTAATCTTATTTCAAAATTCTTGGCGTTTTTTTAACGCTTGTCAAAGTT
>NZ_JANXUG010000006.1 GCF_025352015.1 Flavobacterium sp. | reverse complement strand
TATGATAACGGCGAATATGATAATTTACTAAATGAAAATATGATTTCTGATAATCAAGAACAACTTGTACCTTGTACTTGGGCAGTTGCCTGTGTAGCATATTTTGCTTTGGCAGTTCACAATACAGTAGCGGTTACAGCACTTATATACTTTAAATTTGCATTTTGGGGGCCAAGTATAGATAAAAAAAATCAAATTGTAGGTAACGATAGACCAACTAATGATATAGATGATAATTTAAAAACTGAAACCCTTATTAATGAGATAGCTGAATATTATGCAAAAAATTAAAATGATAAGAGAGAAAAGTTATTTAATTGTTTTTATGCTTTGCTCTATTTTTACATTTTTATTTATTGCAGGAGTTTTTCTCTATACAGTTGAAAATAATCCTATTAAACTAAATGTTAATTTAGAAAATAAGATTTTCACATTTGTGCCTCAAGGTTGGGCTTTTTTCACAAGAAATCCTAGAGAGGCACAAATTGTGCTATATAAAAAAAATGAATTTAATAAATTTGAAGAAATTGATCAAAGACATGCGTGCATAGGGAATCTATTTGGGCTTAATAGAAGTGCCTCTAAAATAATGTCTGAACTACAACTAATTAAAAACAAGACGAATGATTCATTGTATAGAAACACTCAATGGAATTATCAAAATAACATTTATACAGATATAACTCTAAAAACTGTTTCCGTAAAAAATCAAATGAAAAATCCAATTTTATGTGGTGAGTATATTGTTATATTTCAAAAAGCAGTT
This sequence comes from Flavobacterium sp., assembly GCF_025352015.1. Lineage (GTDB taxonomy): Bacteria > Bacteroidota > Bacteroidia > Flavobacteriales > Flavobacteriaceae > Flavobacterium. The sequence continues at coordinate 1,886 of NZ_JANXUG010000006.1, read as the reverse complement.
CCTTGGGCTTGGAGTAAATCATTATATAAAATAAAGATGCCTGCAAAAATTATAAAACTAAACATAATGTGTGATGCTAGAAAAAATTAATAACCAAATAAAAAATAAGAGTATAAAATTTTTTCCATATACAAACACTGTTGGGTTAGCAAGAAGCATAGTTGCATTAGGTACTTTACTTACTCTTGTTTTTAATTCATTAGATGTTTTATTTCATAAAACAGTTGAAGGCAAAATAATAAATCCTTTATTGAATCCGATAACTCCTATAAACAAGTTTAATTTTTTTATTTTATTTGGTTTTGAATATGTTGTTTATATGAAGTTGATAGCAATAATTATTTTGATAATAACAATTTCAGGATATTTTATTAAAATTACATCTCTGTTACACTGGTGGATAAGTATAAGTTTTTTATACTTTTCTTCAATTATAGATGGAGGAGATCAAATTGCCGCTATATTAAGCTTTCTTTTAATTCCAATTTGTCTGACTGACCCAAGAAAAAATCATTGGAATAATATTACACCTTATCCATCATCAAAAAATATAATTGGTATTTTTTTTATATGGATAATAAGAATTCAAGTTGCAATAATTTATTATCATGCTTCATTAGGTAAATTTTTTGTAACGGAATGGGTTAACGGAACAGCTACATACTATTGGTTCAACCATAGTGTGTTTGGTATGCCTATAATTATTTCTATTTTAATGAATAAATTATTAAGTAATTATTTCATTGTATCCTTATTCACATATGGAAGTATTGTTCTTGAAATGTTACTTTTTTTAGGACTTACTGCTTCATTAAAACATAGAAAGCGTATTTTATATTTTGCAATACTATTTCATTTTTTAATTATTATTTATCACGGAATTTTCTCGTTCTTCTTTTCAATCTGTGCTGCATTAATATTATATCTTTTTCCAACTTATCAATCCTTAAATTTAAAATTATGGTTTCAAAAAAAATAAAAATTTTATATTTTATTAGTTTATCTATATTTATAACCTATTTAATATTGCTCGTATATAATTATTCTAATATTTCAGAAACGGTAGTTTCACACATAAACATAAATGGCAAAGTCGATGGGCATAGTGGTAAAAATTCCTTATTTATCTCAACTGGTGTTAATTTAGCAATATTAATCTTCATTTGGTTACTAATAAAAAAACCTCAATCTGCAAATTATCCTATAGAAATAAATGATGAAAACAGAGAATCAGTATATAAAAAAATGCAACTTTTTTTAAGTATAATTGCAATATTTACTACCGCTTTTTTTTCATATATGATATTCAAAGCTTTACATATAGAAAAAGAATTTATATATTTAATTTCATACGTAACCATTACTCCTATTTTAACATTAGTGTTTTTTAATAATAAAAAGACTTAACACAATTTTAATATATTTGGTTCATTGAACTAATTCATAAAATGAAAAATCTAACCATCTTTTATGATAATTTTTGTCCTAACTGTACAAGATTTGCAAAATTTGTTGAAAAAATAGATTGGCTAAAACTTATCAAAATTAAACAATTACGAAATGAATTGCATACCAATTCATTTCGTAATATTGATTTAGAATTAGCAAAAAAACAAATGGCATCGTTTAGCACAAAATGGCATTATGGGTACAATTCTTTATATTTTGTTTTCGTAAGACTTCCTTTGTTTTGGCTATTTATACCATTTTTATACATTCTCAAATTAACAAATTTAGGTCAGATATTGTATAGTGAGTTAGCCCTAAAAAGAAAAATAATTCCAATCCATTGTGATGAAAAAGTTTGTAATATTTAGAATCAAATTATTTTATATATTCACAAACTAATTAATTAAAACTACAAATCATGGCATCAACATCAGAAA
>NZ_JANXUG010000049.1 GCF_025352015.1 Flavobacterium sp. | reverse complement strand
CCGAGACTCTAAAAGTAGACTATAACATAGACTTGAATGAATTGTTAAACGTGAGAACTTTTTTAGATCATAATCGGATTTGGGAAGAACCACTTCATAAAACGCATAACCGAGTTAGTACTTCTACTGGAGCTTTTGCTCATAGAGGACAACGAATTTCCAATAATGAAGTTGAAGAGAACTTATTAGAACATTTGAAAAAATGGTCGCCATTTGTAGAAAAATTTGGTTTGCTGTTGATAGAATTACACACCATTGCACCAAACTTAACCGCCGCCAACATCGGATTAACTCCCGCAACTGCCTATGATGCTACTCATGGATTTTCGGATCAATATATTGTTGAAATTGAAGTATTGCACAAAATAGCTGCCGAAGTAGGATTGTTTTCAGATGGAAAGGTTTTTACTAAATTTCCTAATTCAGAATTGGCCACAGTGAGCGTGAATCTATTTAAAGGAAAATAATTAGTGCTTCATCATTACTTTTATAACAAACAGCAACGCTATAAACAGCAAAAATGCTAATAAAATCTTATAACTGCCTTTATATACCTTTTGATGCAGCGCTTTGTCTTTTCCGTACGCAAAATAAGTAGCGATTATAAATGCCACAAAAAAAAATGCGGCAAAAGTCCATTGACCTGTTGTGAACATTTATTTCAAATTTTCAACAAATTTACTCAAATGTATCCTAAAGTTGTAATTTGCAGCTACATTTAATTAAAAGATAAAATGCAAAAACAACTTAACGCAGTAAAAGAATTTCATACCGCTTTCGGGATTGGTGTAAGCCACGAGATGAAAGGTGATTTGGGAGATCAAAAAAATTGGCTTCGCTTTAATTTGATGAATGAAGAAAACGAAGAATACCTCGAAGCAGTTCAAAATAATGATTTAACCGAAATTGCCGATGCGCTAGGCGATATGCTGTACATACTATGTGGCACTATTTTAGAACATGGTTTGCAACACAAGATTGAAGAAGTTTTTGACGAAATTCAACGTAGTAATATGAGTAAGCTGGGCGAGGACGGTAATCCCATTTGCCGCGAAGATGGGAAAGTGCTCAAAGGACCAAATTATTTTAAACCTAGTTTTGAAGCTATATTAAAATAACCTAGTTATTCTTTAGAATTCCTATTGTAACTCGATAAATGCTGTCTCAAAAAAGCCCCAAACATCATATAGAAAAGACCAACAACCAAACGGTATGGGTGCAATACAGAATCTATATTTGTAAAAGCTATAATGAGCAAAATTAAATTTAATACAGTAACAAGGGTCAAGAAGACTAAAAGTAATTTTTTCATAATTTTTTACTCTATAAGTTAAGTTTTGAAAGAGATTGTGAAACAGCTAACAATTTAACTGGCAGTGTTAATCTATACCCATCTTTTTTCACTTTCTGTATTGCTACATAAATTATATTCAAATTTGGTTCTTTTATAGTTTACACAAGAAGAAATTAGGATTGCAAAAAATACTAGAATTACGGACTGTTTTTTCATCCTTTTAATTTAATATCCAAAGATCAATATAATCATAGGGACAAAGTTATTGTTATCGTCGTATAAATGACATCCTAGTAAACATTGTCCGACTTCTAATAAATCAGCATGACCTGTTGCCAAATTGAAGTTACTAGAATAAATACCATGCATTCCATTTTATAATGTAGGTAAATTAATACTTTTTTTGAAATAGCTTGACAATTTTTGTTATCAAATTGTTTATTAAAAATACGGATTATAATCGGAATATTAATAAGTTTAGAAAGTATATGTGAAGGGATTTTTTTCATTTTCAATGATTTTTTAATTACTGATTACGCAAAATTTTTAGTTGGTAATGTCTTTATCTTTCAACTTACTATCTATGATTTTGTTGTTGTGGAGCCTGACAACGTGTTTACTTTTCTTCATTCGAAGGTTTAAGAATTCTACAAACAGCGAGAAGAATATCGAGAAGTATAAATAACCTTTTGGGATGGTGCCTACCTGTGTGTCATCGCCAAATTTAAAATGGGCGAGGTGTGCACCTTCGGCAATCAGCATTACGCCAATCAGGATAAGGAAAGATAGACCAAGGATTTGTATGGTGGGATGTTCGTTTACAAATTTGGAAACTGGTCCGGCAAAAACCATCATTATTACTATTGAAATTATTACTGCCAATATCATAATTATTAAAGCGCCCTGATGACCAAAACCGCCACTGGCAGGTTCTTTCATATTGACCATGCCTATTGCAGTAAGGATGCTGTCAAAAGAAAAGACAATATTAAGTAACGCTATTTGTATGATAGCCGCAGCAATGCTGTTGCTGGCTTTTCCTTTTTCGCTTTCTTCTTCGCCTTCCATTTTATGATGAATTTCGGAAACAGATTTGTACAATAAAAACAAGCCACCTCCAAAAATGATTATGCTTTGCCCTGTAATATGGGCTTCAAAAAAATTCCAATTAATTGCTAAAAGGGTGTCTTGTAAACTCAAAACCCATGTAATTCCGAATAGTAAAATGATTCTAAACGCCATAGCCAACAGCAAACCAACGCGTCGGGCTTTAGGTTGATCCTCGGCTCTTAATTTTCCGGAAACGATTGACAGAAAAACAATATTATCTATACCGAGGATGATTTCGAGAAACGTTAAGGTTAGTAGGGCAATTAGTGCATTGGGTGTAAATAAAATATCCATAACATCGATTTTTTTTGGTTAATGAATAAGCGTTTTATTCATATTTTGTTACTACGCCACGTTCTTTTTTATTGCTTCCCACAAAGGAATATTCAAAAGTATAGGTATTATTTTTAGTAAACAAAATTTTCATACTGATGGCTTTTTCTTCTTTCATGTTTTTGGGATGCAGTTTTTGCAGAATAAATTCGCAATCATTAACCCAACGAACCGATGCTGTATCGGTTTTGCCGTTATAGGTTTCTATTTGAAGTTTACTGGTTCTGGTAAAGGTTGACGTATGTTTTTTGCCATTTATATTTTGGACAAATTCAAATTTTCCGGTTCTAAAATCTTTGCAGTTGCGCTGGTGGTTGTTGCAGGACACGAGCAGGATTGTGAATAGGAGAAGGGTTATTTTTTTCATAGTTAAGGTTACATTGGAGCGGTTTTTAAAACCAGTATGGTGTAGCAATTATTTTAATCGATTTAATTCATCATCGGTAAAATTCTTAATGCTTTTTTCTTTGATGAACTTATGGACATTATAACTGTCAGATTTGTTTTTTTGGATTGAAAGCGAATTCCATTGGGTTTGCTTTAGCATTTTGGTATAAAAAACTATCTGCCCAACGTGGTACGGATAATGCGCCAACTGACGGTTTATTGCTTCGACTACCGTATGACCTTCGTTTCTAATATAAATAATAGTTTGCAGTTGCTGGGGTGTTATCGCGTTTAGTGCGTTAAAAAAGCAATTCCAACCTTTATTCCAAACGTGAAGTACTTCCTCTTTGGTGGTTAGTGTTACTTGGAATTCGGCGTCCCGATTTCGCCACTCTTTTTCGCCATCCGAAGTTAAAAAATCTGTCCAGCGTGACAGCATATTACCCGAAAGATGTTGAATAATTGTGGCAATAGAGTTGGTATCCTCATTCACGGTAACAAATAGTTGCTCGGGTTCTAATTGTTCCATTGCTTTTTCTCCCAAAGTTTTGTAATATAGAAATTGCTTTTTTACGCTGTCGAGGTAGTCTTTATTTATCATTTTCGAACATTGCATCAGTGATATTTTTGATTCCTTTAAACATGCAGTATACCGCTAAAATACAAAGGCTAATGCCAACAGCCAAAACTAGATAGTGCCACATATTTTCCTTATTTTGAAAAGCATTATAAATGACACACGGACCAATAAACATCAATGGTAGCGCACAGAGTATGTTTTTAATTCCGTTGTCTAAAAGTTTTTTGTTCATTGTTTAAAACTTGATTTGAAGTCCAACTCCGTTTTGATTGACAAGGGCATTTATGTCAAAATTAGTGTTAGCAGCTGTAGTGTTTTTGAGTTCATCGTTATAGGACTTGACCGCTTCATTGATTTTTGAAGCTCTTCCTGAAAGTATGGGAATAGAAACCGCAATAGCACTTAAACCTGCATAAGTTAAAACCGTTGGATATTTGACATTAGAAAACAAACCAATTGCGAGATCCACAAGCGTCATGGCAGACCCTAGTCCTAAAAGTGTTCCACCAATGGCTTCTTTTGATTTGGCCTCTTTATACAATTTGACGGAATGAAGGTTTGAGGCAAATACTTTTTTCATTTCATAACTAGGAATTTGGGTTCCGTTAATGTAAAATCGTCCATTTTCTAGTTTAATTTCTTTGGTTTTATTTTTTTCTAATGTCAATCCTTGCGAAAAAGCAGAGAATCCAGTCAGTAGTATGAATACGGTAAGTATTTTTTTCATAGTTTAAATAGTTAAATTATTTTAGTTCGTCAGTTTTATTGGTTCGCTTATGATTGTCTACCGCTTTTCGAACGCTGCCATATTCTTGCAATAAGTCTGATGCTTGCTGATAATTCACTGGAATTTCGGTCATAATCATCTTAATGCCACGATCTACAAGTTTATCATTACTCAATTGCATGTCAACCATCTTGTTTCCTTTTACTTTGCCGAGCTGAATCATCGTTGTGGTTGAAATCATGTTCAAAACTAATTTTTGTGCAGTTCCAGCTTTCATTCGTGAACTTCCGGTTACGAATTCGGGTCCCACGACCACTACAACAGGAAAATTTGCCAGCAAAGCTATCGGACTTCCTTCGTTGCAAGTAATACAACCTGTAATGATGTTATTTTCGTTACACTTTTCTAAACCACCAATTACATAAGGCGTTGTTCCCGACGCTGCAATTCCTATAACGACATCCTTTTCTGAAATACTTAACTCTTGTAAATCAATCCAAGCTTGTGTAGTGTTGTCTTCGGCATTTTCTACCGCTCTGCGAATTGCTTTGTCCCCACCGGCTATAATTCCGTTAACCAAATCGAACGGGACGCCAAAAGTTGGTGGACATTCAGATGCATCTACAATGCCTAATCTTCCTGATGTTCCGGCGCCAATATAGAAAAGCCTTCCTCCAAGTTTCATTTTTTCCACAACTTTGGCAACCAACGCTTCAATTTGCGGCAACGCTTTTTCAATGGCAAGCGGAACTGTTTTATCTTCTTTATTAATATTGGATAACAAATCGGCAACTGACATTTTTTCTAAATGTTCGTAATGCGAGGCTTTTTCGGTGGTTTTAGTGAATGACATAGATAAAAGTTGCAAAGTCTCAAAGTTACAAAGTTTTTGCTAATTCCTTTACAATAAACTCGCCAATACAATTCCCAAAATAATCATTGAAACTTTAGCAATATTAAACTTGTGTCCCTCGCTACTTTCAAAGATAATCGTTGACGAAATATGAAACAAAATTCCAATAACAATTGCTGTTATTTGGGTATAATAGTGATTTAAAATAGGTAAATTATTGGAAGTTAAAGTTCCCAATGGGGTCATCACCGCAAAAGTCAGCATAAAGATAAAGAGTACTATTTTATTCAACTTGGCATTCAAAAAAAATGTTGTTAAGATTATGGCAATAGGTAAGTGATGAATGGCAATTCCGTAGGCTAAATCGTGATGATGTCCCACAGGAAATCCTTCAAGAAATGCGTGAATGCACAAACTAATGAACAACAACCATGGCATTTGCGTCATGGTATCATGTCCGTGCACGTGCCCATGTTCCGCACCTTTCGAGAAAAACTCTAAAACGATTTGGAATAAAATACCCAGCATGATAAAAAAACCAACGTTTTTTGTGGGACTTTGATACACATCGGGTACCAAATGCATAACTGTTAATGACAATAAAAACGAACCACTAAACGCTAATAACAACTTAAGATTTGTTTTAGCTTTTGGTTTTAAACCAATTGCAATGACGTAACCTAACAGCACTGATAGTAGAGGTAGAAAGTAGTTCATTTGTTGTTGATTTAGTTATTTTATTCCGTTGCGCTCTATACAGTTCGCCTTCGCCTCGGGT
>NZ_JANXUG010000038.1 GCF_025352015.1 Flavobacterium sp. | reverse complement strand
GTACACAATCATACTTGACAAAATCAAACTGAATAATAAAATACTTTTTTTCATCATTTAAATGTTTTAATTGTTAGTCATTTAAATTACGAAAAAAACTTATTAAATTCTTGTTAAAGAATAATAATACCAACAAATAACATTAAAATAATTATATAGAAATATTATGTCTTTTATAAAAGAGAAGGAAATTTAAAAATGTTCACTTTAGAAATAAGTTTTATTTATTTCTACATAGCTTCTCGATTATATAATTTTTCAAGTTTATTCTTTTATTCAATTCTTTATAGGAATAAAGAACTGAAATTAGAAACAATGCTGAAATCAGAATGAAGATATACAACTGTTCAAAACTGTATATAATTACAATTGCCAAAACTCCAATGATTAGACTTATTGCTATTAACTTTCTACAAGATTGGACAAATAAAAATTCATAATGTTTGTTTACCATTTTATAAACATAAATAGCATAAATAGCATAATTTAAAAAGTATGCAATTCCTAAACCTAACAAACCAAAATATTTATACAAGACAATAGATAAAACTAAGTTTAAAAAATCACTAAATAACGCTTGCTTAAAGAAGAGTTTTTTATCTCCTTTTACTAAAACGATATAACCTAAGGGAAAAATAACCGCTTTTAGAATTACCGAAAACAATGCTGTTTTTAATATTAAAAACGTGCTGGAGAATTCTTTGGTGTATAATAATTCGATTAAAAACGGAGCTGCTAAATACAAGAAAACAATCGCAGGAGTAACCAAAATAAGTGCAATTTCTACTTGATTGTTTACTAATTGTTTTACTTTTTCATTATCGGCACTGACAGAAGTTAATTTAGGATAAAAATCAAATGACATCGCAATAAAAATCAATCCTAAATAATTTATTAAAATTACGGTACTGACTTCATAATATCCTAAAATTTGTGAGGAAACACCACTATCATTGAGATATAATTTGATTGCAAAATTGCACATCTGTCCCAGAATTAAATTAACAGACATAAAAAATCCAAACTTAAAAATGGGTGATGAATTATGATAAAACTCTTTAAATCCCAGAGAATTAACACTAAATTTATATTGTCTTGTGAAATAAAAGGTAACCAAAAACAGCACCATACTCGAATATAACATTACCCAAATTATACCTTCAATTCTCAAGAAATAATAAATAATAATCGTTCCAATAGCCGTAATAAATGCAGCAACGATATTGCATATCGCCAAAGTCTTAATGTTATTCACTCCTTGAAGAACAGCCATTCTGGCGTTTGAAAAACTGGTAATTAGCATATAAAAAGCCAATAGTATAAACCAATGCTGCTTATAGGGATTGCCAAAAGTTAGAGTACTCAATAGTTTACTAAATAAGAGGCAAACAATGGCACCTAAAACACCTATCACGACAGCCATTCTTTGCAATAATGCAATAGTTTTTGACAACTGTGAATCGTCATCGGAATTAGAAACCAAAGCGACTTCTCTTGTGGCGACCGTTAGAAATTCGAAATTGGTGATGGCGACTATAATATTAACCGAATTATTTAAAAGAGATAACAATCCGAAACCAATCGGACCAAGATAAACAGCGATAAATTTGGAACTGACAATGCTTATTAGCGTTCTGAAAACCTGCATGGTTCCGAAAACTCCAGTTGCTTTTACAATAGAACGATACGATTTACTGTTTTCCTGACTCATGATAAAATCAATCGATTTTGCATCCCATTTCTAAATAATAACTCTTAAAACTACCTACCCAACTTAACCAGTCTTTTGATAAAATAGTTTTTTGCTTATCGCTATCAAGTATTCTGATTATTTCTTCTGCATTAATATCATTAGGTAACGAACTTATAACATCTAACTGATTATGCAACCATGATTCATTCATAAGTTTGTTAAACGCAAACATATCTACATTGCCAACATAGCTTTCCTTGTGCTGATTGGTTGCGGCCGACATAAATCCCGTTCGAAGGATTTCATGATGATACCGAGCAAATTTTATGGTGTGTTTTTGCTCTTTGAAAACCTTCACTGCATTATAAATCTGTAAACCTTCATCAACATTATTTTGATGATTATCCCACAATTTGACAAAATAATTTTTATTAAAAATCATTCCGGCAACCGCATAAATAGTTCTGTAGGCAAGTTGCTTTTCGTTAGTATTGATTTTGAAAAACCGCAGTATCTTCCGGATTTTAAATCGGTCAAACTTGTAAAAAATAAAATAATACAAAGCCGGAATTGTAGTAAGTAATTTGGGTTTTAGCAATACAATATTTTTTAGTGATGTTTCTTTTTTATTTTGATTGATTATAGAATTTCCAATCCAATACAGCTTGGTTAAGGCAACATTATTTTGTGTGATTTCAGCATCAACCTCACCCAAATTGACAATATCTATAAACCAAGTATCATCTTCTATTAAAATAAAATTTTCAGAAGCCCTTTTAGCTGAATCAACCCATAAATTTACCGGAATACTATACTTTTCTGGCCTTTTGCCTTTGGTTGTGAATTGAACTTTCTTTTCGTAGAACTCTGATTTTTTTATTATAATATTGGGATATTTTTCTGTTATTCTATCCAAATAAATTTGCGGCGTTCCATCATCTAAAACAATTATTTTTCCATTACCAATAATCACATGTTTATTAATAGAAAACAAACATCTGTCCAAATAGTAAGGCCTATTATACGATTTTATTAAGATATCCATTAAGGTTGTAAATATCTAATTACTTTAACCGGATTTCCGGCGGCAATTACATTTTCAGGTATACTTTTAGTAACAATCGAACCATTTCCAATAACCGAATTTTTGCCAATAGTTACGCCTTTCAAAATGGTAACATCATCGCCTAAAAAGACATTCTCTGCAATAAAAACGGCTTCCGATTTTATCTCATCATAATTCCGTTTGTCTATTTCGAGATTATGCCCATCGTTATCAATTATAGCACAATTTACTCCAATTAAAACATTATTCTGGATGGTTATTTTTGAAAAAGCCACTGCCGAAAAGGCATTATTAATAGAAACATTATCACCAATAGTAATTTCGCTATCTGAATTCCGGGCTTCCAAATAAGTATAATGTGAATAAAAATTCGGAGAAGCTACTACTCCAATCTGAACATTTTTACCAAATGAAATTTTGCCTTTCCCTTTCAAAAGTAATGGATGAAATAAGTTGGGTTTCCCTGTTACGTTTTTGCAATCAGAAAGCAATTTATACTTCCAAATACGCAACGTAACAAAGAGGAAAGTTTTTATTTTATGAGTAATATTCACAAATATGATTTTTAAATTAAAATAGTGTCTAATAGTCCAAAATTAGATGTTTTAACTTCATAATAATCCTGAACAGTTGTTTTTGCCCCAAAACTTTCTTTCCAAAATAGAATTCCTTCATTGATTTTTTTTCCGTTTTCTTCGTGTGACGGACCAAAATCAAAGAAATTTTTATCCTTAAAAACCTCGGTAATTAAATGATTGTAGAGAAAATCTAAACTTCCTAATTCATTCTTCTGTTCATTTCCCGAAATATACTGTGGATGTGCTACTTTATCAGTTATGAAAATCGTTGTTCCTCCTACAATCTTTCCTCCGTGATACACATTAAAATGACGAATGTTTTTAGGAAATTTTTTCTGCAACTTGATTATTTCTTCTACTGTGTGAACTGGTTTTGAATTGTGTTTTTTGGTCAAATTTGGAATTAAAATTTCGTTCCAAAACAATTCGAATTTCAATTCTTCTTTAATTACTAAATTATTCTTTTCGCCACGACGAATGCTTTCTTTCCTAGTTTTTGAAAAAGAAAAAGGTTTGGTTAAATCAATAACCGAAAGACAATCTCTACGAATCAATTTGGCATTTGTCAAAAACAAAGCATATTCAATTTCTTCTGAAAAAAACTGATTATAAATCGACGGAATTAATTTCAGTTGAAAAGTAGCAATATCTATTGAATGTAAAAACTGTAAAACCGATTTTGCAATGTCTAAAACTTCACCTAATTTGATTTTGGCATCAAAAACAAAACCGCCATAAGTCAATCCTTGATGAGAAAAAAGAGTGTTGTCAAATCTATTCGCTGGAAGCACAGAAATCAGTTTATCTCCATCAAAAACAAGCAAAGAAAAATCTTGAAATCTATCGGAATGGTATTCTATAAAATCACGATGAAAAAGAAACGTTGCATTTTTGGCACTACTCACAAAGTTGTTCCAAATAGCATAATCATCTAAAGTATATCGTCGAATAGAATAATTTTTCACAAGTAGCTTTTAAACATTGGAAAATTAAACATTTATTTTAAAAAAGTCATTCATATTAAAAATTCAATTTTCAAAAATATTGTTTAATTTTATCTTCTTAACCGTTTTGCTTTGAAATCAAAACAACATTTTTTCTTTTTTATTACTCTCATTTGCTTCATTTTTAAAACTAATGGGCAAAATGTTGGCTTTTACCAGCAGTTCAATGGGCGTTATGATTTCACTTTCATTGGCAATACTATGAATCTTGGGGAAAATAATATCACACCGGGCTGCGAAGACCTGCTAGTTACTTCTTCTAGTGCTGTTCTTAATTTAAACGCAGGTCAGCAAATAGAGAAAGCCTATTTGTATTGGGCTGGTTCAGGGACAGGAGATTTAAATGTTTCCCTTAACACTATTGCTATTACTTCTCAAATAACCTATCAAAGAACTTATAATGAATTAGTTTTTTTTAGTGCTTTTGCCGATGTGACGCAACAATTAATAACTACAGGAAATGGAACTTATACTTTGTCTGATTTAGATATTTCACAAACCCTCATCAATAATTCAGGATATTGTGATAGCAGAACTAATTTTGCTGGATGGGCAATGTTAATTATTTATGAAGCGGCTTCACTGCCATTAACCCAAATCAATATTTATCAGGGTTTGCAATCAGTTCCCGATGATTTGATTATTAATTTAAGCAGTTTAAATGTTTTAGATACCAGTAATTCAAAAGTAGGTTTTATAGCATGGGAAGGTGATGCAGCTTTGCCTACCGAAAGTTTTTATTTTAATAATTTACTTTTAAGTAATGCTCCTTTAAATCCTGCCAATAATGTTTTTAACGGAACCAATTCTATCACGGGTAGCAATATCCTTTACAACATGGATTTAGATATTTATGACATTCAAGGATATATTCATGTTGGTGATACTGCGGCACAAATCAAGCTTACTTCTACTCAAGATGTTATTTTAATAAATGCTGTGGTTACAAAACTCAATAGTCAGTTGCCCGATGCTACCGTTACTGTAAACTCTGTAGACAAACAATGCGATTCTAAAACAATTGTAGCACATTATACGGTTTCAAATCTTAATGGTTCCAACCCGCTTCCTGCTTTAACACCTGTTTCTATATACATCGACGGAGTGCTTTTTCAAACAGTAGTAACTACTGCCGCGATTCCTATTGGTGGTTCCATTAGCAGTCAAATCACAATAGTTTTGCCCAATACTATTAACTCTACTTTTGAGCTAAAATTTGTAGTTGATGATATAGGAAACGGAACAGGAATAGTAACCGAACTCAATGAGAATAACAATACATTCCTCCTCAACGATGCGCTCTTACTAAAGCCTACTTTTACGGCTTTGCCAAATGTTATTGCTTGTAACGAAGGTTTTACTCGGGGTACTTTTGATTTTTCAAGTTATGAAGAATTGGTAAAAACCAATCCACTGGATGAGGTGCATTTTTATGAAACACTTGAAAATGCAATTGCAGCTGTAAGTCCAATTTTGAACACAACAAATTATGTTGCCATAACTACTCCTAAAGAAATTTTTGTTAGAGTGGAAAATGCTACTTGTTTCGCAACCACCTCTTTTTTACTAACCACTAGAAATTGTCCACCAACGGTTTACAACTATGTTTCTGCCAATAATGATACCATAAATGATGTTTTTTTTATTGCTGGTTTACGAAATATTTTCATGAGTTTTAAACTAGAAATATACAACAGATGGGGAAGATTGATTTGGACAGGGAATCAAAATACCTTAGATTGGGATGGTTATATAAAAGAAGGTGTGGGCTCTAAAAATGCTCCTGATGGGACTTATTTTTATTTATTATTTTTAAACGATGCCGATTATCCTGAACCTCTAAAAGGCTTTTTATATTTAAATCATTAACAAAAACGAGGTGACTTTCAATTTTCAATTGCCACTATGAAACAAATTACGTCTTCTCAAAATCCGTTTATAAAATCGTTGATGCAATTGCAAGAAAAAGCCAAAGCCCGCAAACAATCGGGAACTTTTATCATTGAGGGCAAGCGCGAAATAGAACTCGCCATCAAAGGAAATTATGAAATCGAAACAATTTTAATTTGTAATGAATTAATTTCGGAAAACAGCCCTACCATTTTGTCTCTTCGAGCGCAGTCGATAAGCGAGAGCATAGAAATCTCAAAAGAAGTTTATCAAAAACTAGCGTATCGCGATACCACCGAAGGCATTTTGGCTGTAGCCAAAACCAAATCGTTACAACTATCTGAATTAAAACTTCCTACAAATCCATTGATTTTAGTCATGGAAGCCATAGAAAAACCTGGAAATATTGGAGCAATTCTTCGTACCTGCGACGCCGCCAACGTTGATGCCGTGCTTATTGCCAATCCAAAAACCGATTTATACAATCCCAATACAGTTCGATCCAGCGTGGGATGCTTGTTCACCAACCAAATTGCAACGGGAACTACCGAGGAAGTGATTGATTTTCTAATAAAAAACAGCATCAATTTCTTTAGTGCTACTTTGCAAAATTCTATTTCCTATCATACTCAAGATTACACCACACCAACGGCTTTGGTTGTTGGAACAGAAGCTACAGGATTAACAGAACTTTGGCGTGAAAAAGCGACACAAAATATCATTATTCCGATGCAAGGCGAAATAGACAGTATGAATGTATCTGTTGCTGCCGCTATTTTGATATTTGAAGCTAAAAGACAAAGAAGGCTCTAGCTTGATTTGATTTTTAACACAGATTCCAAAAATTATCACTGATTTTTCTGTGCTAATTTGTGGAATCTGTGTTTTACAATAATTCCAAAAATCCTTTATTATTTCCATTTGCACAGTTCATTTGTTATTGCTAATTTTAGGAATTGATTGAAACATGTTATGATTGAAACAGATTTAGAAGAAGAAAAAAAAGCCATTGCCCGAGAATACAAAGAATTGCTTCGCATAAGTTATCAAACCCTCACCGATTCTGATAAAAAACTCATTCGAAAAGCCTTTGATGTTGCTGTAGAAGCCCACAAAGACCAACGCCGCAAATCAGGCGAGGCTTATATTTTTCATCCTATTGGCGTTGCCAAAATTGTTGCCTCCGAGATAGGTCTTGGAGCAACGAGCATTGCCGCTGCTTTGATGCACGATGTGGTAGAAGATACTGATGTGACCATTCACGATATCGAAAAAATGTTCAATCCAAAAATTGCTCATCTGGTTGAAGGGTTGACCAAAATTTCGCAGGTAAAAAAAGACATGAACATCTCGATGCAAGCAGAAAATTTTCGCAAAATGCTATTGACTCTGAATGATGATGTTCGTGTAATTCTGATAAAAATTGCCGACCGTTTGCACAATATGCAAACTATGGATGCTATGCCCAATCATAAACAAGTCAAAATCGCTTCCGAGACTTTGTATATTTATGCTCCGTTGGCGCATCGATTGGGGTTGTATAATATCAAAACCAAACTCGAAGATTTGGGTTTGAAATATACTGAACCCGATGTGTACAAAGATATTGTTGGTAAAATAAAAGAAACCAAAGAAGAACAAGACGAATACATCAAAACAATTTCGGATGTTTTGAAAAAAACGTTGGATGAAGAAGGTGTCGAATACAACTTAAAAGGAAGACCAAAATCTATTTATTCTATTCGTAGAAAAATGGCAGCTCAAAATGTCACTTTTGATGAAGTGTATGATAAATTTGCGCTAAGGATTATTTACAAATCCAATCTGCATGATGAGAAATTTCTAGCTTGGAAAATTTACTCCATAGTAACCGATCATTATCGCCCAAGCCCAAGTAGGTTGCGAGATTGGATCTCTTCACCAAAATCTACCGGTTACGAAGCCTTACACATTACCGTCATGGGACCGAAAGGGCGTTGGGTAGAAATTCAGGTGCGCAGTGAACGCATGAATGAGATTGCCGAAAAAGGATATGCTGCGCATTATAAATACAAAAATGGCACAACCGAAGAAAGTGGTTTAGATACATGGCTCAATCTTTTGAAGGAAGCATTAGAAAGTTCAGAAACAAACGCTGTAGATTTTGTGGAAGATTTCAAAATGAATTTATATGCCAAAGAAATTTTTGTTTTTACACCTAAGGGAGAAATCAAATCCCTGCCAAAAGGCGCTACCTCGCTCGACTTTGCCTTTAGCATTCACTCCGAAATAGGAATAAAAACCCGTGGAACTCGTGTCAATGGAAAATTAGTACCACTCAATCACGAACTCAAAAGTGGTGATCAAATAGAAATCATTACTTCTATTCATCAAAAACCAACCATAAACTGGCTGGATTATGTAACTACGTCGAGAGCCAAAAATAAAATCAGAAACGTTCTTAACGAAAACACCAAGAAAATTGCCGAAGATGGACGAGAATTGTTAACTCGAAAATTGAAACATTTAAAAATCATTTTAAATGAAAGTGTTATTAACGAATTGGTAAATTTCTTTCATTTAAAAACCAGTTTGGATTTATTTTATCGTGTTGGAATTGGTTCTATTGAAAACCAACAACTCAAGGATTTCGCCGCTCAAAAGAGCAATACTTTGATGAATTTCTTCAAAAGTAAGATGAAACGTTCACCAAGTTCACTGCCAGAGGAAATCAACAAACAGGTTCTCAATAGCAACTATGACATGTTGGTTTTTGGATCAGAACAAGACAAATTAGATTACAAATTATCCTCTTGCTGTAACCCAATTCCTGGTGATGAAGTCTTTGGTTTTATTACGATTAACGAAGGTATAAAAGTGCATAAAAAGGATTGTCCCAACGCAATCACTTTGCAATCCAATTACGCGTATCGCATTATGCAGGCCCGATGGATTGACTCGTCGCAGCAAGAATTTAAAGCCATTTTGAAAATTACAGGTATGGATAGTATGGGTTTAACAAATGAGCTGACCAAGGTAATTTCTAACAATATGCATGTGAATATACAGAGTATTTCCTTGAGCGGTGATGCTGGTATTTTTAACGGTCAAGTAGCAGTGGTAGTACAAAACAATACCATTTTGAAAAAACTAATTGAGAACATCAAAAAGATTGACGGCGTAGATAAAGTAACCAGAGTTTACACTAATTAGTTATGAGTTATAAATTATGAGTTATTAGTTGCTAAAACATTAAACAAAAAAATTACCTTTATCCCATGACATTAATAGCTACTGATAACACAAAAAATCAAGATACCGTAAAAAATGTTTTTACGCTTTATCTAGAAAACAAAGGACACCGCAAAACTCCCGAACGGTATGCCATTCTTCAGGAAATATATGATAGCGAAGAACATTTTGATATAGAGAATTTATATATCAAAATGAAAAACAAAAACTATCGCGTTTCGCGCGCCACATTATACAACACCATCGAGCTTTTATTAGATTGCGGTTTGGTGCGCAAACACCAGTTTGGACAAAATCAAGCGCATTATGAAAAGTCCTTTTTCGATAGGCAACACGACCATATCATCATGACCGATAGCGGCGAAGTAATAGAGTTTTGCGACCCACGCATTCAAACCATCAAACAAACAATTGAAGAAATTTTCGGAATTGAAATTCACAATCATTCACTTTACTTTTACGCTAATAAAAAAAACAATAAATGAAGCCCTTCGACTATTTTAAAAAGACTTTTGTTTTCGTTTTTGTTTTTATTGTTCTATCTAGGTTAGTTTTTCAACTTATAGATGATATGGATAAATTTACAAAACAATTTGTTTTAAAAATTAGCATCGCAGCTTTTATAACAGCATTAGTAATGAGAGGTATGAACTAATTTGCCAAAGCAGGTTTTAAACAAGAATCAAAAGACAACAACTAACTACAAAACACACTAACAAAACAATGACCATAGATTTACTACTCGGATTACAATGGGGAGACGAAGGCAAAGGAAAAATTGTCGACGTACTAACTTCAAAATACGATATTATTGCTCGTTTTCAGGGCGGACCAAACGCAGGACACACATTAGAATTTGACGGTATCAAACACGTTTTGAGAACAATTCCTTCGGGGATTTTTCATGATAACAACATCAATATCATAGGAAACGGAGTCGTGATTGACCCAGTGGTTTTCAAAAGTGAAATTGATGGTTTGGCTAAATTCAACCTCAATTTGAAATCAAAATTGTTTATTTCGCGCAAAGCGCACTTGATTTTACCGACGCACCGTTTGCTCGATGCCGCTTCTGAAGCGTCAAAAGGCAAAGCCAAAATTGGTTCTACTTTAAAAGGCATTGGGCCAACCTATATGGACAAAACGGGTAGAAACGGTATCCGTGTGGGGGATATTGAACTTGCAGATTTTAAAGAGCGTTATAGAGCCTTGGCGGATAAACATGAAGCGATGATTGATTTTTATGATGTAGCAATTCAATACAATTTGCCCGAGTTGGAAAAAGAATTCTTTGAATCGATTGCAGATTTGCAAAAACTCACGTTCATTGATAGCGAGGAATATTTGGCTCAAGCCCAAAAAGCGGGAAAATCAATCTTGTGTGAAGGTGCTCAAGGCTCTTTACTAGATGTTGATTTTGGAACCTATCCGTTTGTAACCTCATCCAATACTACTGCTGCTGGCGCTTGCACTGGTTTGGGTATTGCTCCTAATAAAATCAAAGAAGTTTATGGCATTTTCAAAGCTTACACCACGCGCGTTGGTTCGGGACCATTTCCTACGGAGGATTTTGGCGCAGCCGGCGATGTTATGGCTAGTGTGGGCAACGAATTCGGATCGGTTACAGGAAGAAAACGCCGTTGTGGCTGGTTAGATTTAGTAGCCTTGAAATATGCCATACAAATAAATGGTGTTACCCAACTGATGATGATGAAAGGCGATGTACTCTCGGGGTTTGAAATCTTGAAAGTAGCTACAGGATATAACTACAAAGGCGAAGTGATTCATCATTTGCCGTATACTATAGAGGAAAAAAATGTTACACCGATTTACACCGAGTTCCCGGGCTGGCAACAAGACTTAACAGGTTTAACCACATTTGAAAGCTTGCCGGCAACACTTAAAGAGTACATCAAATTTATAGAAGCAGCCGTAGAAGTGCCTATCACAATAATTTCGGTAGGACCCGATAGAAAGCAGACGATAACGCGATAAAAATCAAAACCCTTTCATCACTGAAAGGGTTTTGTTGTTTAATCAATATAGAGTGCTATTTATTATTGTTCTTTCATTTTTACTTTGCCTCTTCTATTGGTTTTTACTTTATAGGTTTTTTGAGGATCGCCTTTATAACCTTTTGCATATTTTACTCTCATGTTATCATAAGCAGAGTAAAGTTCTTGGTCGTCAGTGAGTACCACTTTATAACCACTATATAAATCATAATCTTTATACTCGGTAGAAAGTGTTTTGGTCTTCATCCATTTTCCATCATTCATGTATACATATTGTGGTGATCTGGTATCGTAGTACGATTGAATGTGGGGAATGTAATAGTACGTAGCGTTGTCATTGCCCGCTACACCTCAATCTGGGAGCGTTAGAGTTGTTTTAGTTTGCGCATGAGCGCCACTGAATGCTATATACAATAGTGTAGCCAGTAAAAATTTTGATAATTTCATAATTATAATGTTTAAATTAAACCTCAATTAGTAAGACTCAAAATTAAAACTCTGGTAATTTACCACGTTATACTATTGTGGTATTTAATTGTATCATTCCCAGTTTTAGGTTTGAAATAAAGAAATTAGTCAAGGTTTTCTGGTCAGGTGCTGTGGAAAGTAACCAGTAACTTCAGGCATCTTTTACAACCTTAAAAGACGCATTCATGATTGAACTTTTAGTAAAGAAAGAATTTTTTACAAATTACTGTATTAGAATTTGGGGTAAAACAAGCGTTCGCAGGGCATACAACATTTTTGACCGGTCATCACCTAGTTTCTTCATAAAATCGGTAATGTCATCTCCGTAACTTCGCTTGGTATAAGCGTATACTAAAATACCTTTTTTGTTAGTGCCTATAGGTACTTTTTTGTAGCGATAGGTATTAAACTCTACAATTGCCAATTTATCGCCGCTGTTTTGGCTCAATAAAAAATCGACTACAAATTCGGTGCCATCGGGGCTTTCGGTCACTTGGTAGTTACAAAGTTTATCTGTTTTTTTTCTGATTTCGAGTTCTTTTACTTTTTGCTGCATAGCCGCTTCGGCAGTTACATCTTTGTCAAATACGTGTAGTGTAAGCATTTGATTAAAATGTTCAAAAGTTTCGTTTTGGGGTAAATATTCCTGAATATAATAATAATCTTTGGGATGTTCGCTCCAAGATAGCGTATAGCTTATTTCGTTAAACTTTAGTGGTTCTTTTACACCTATTCGGTCAACAGGATCCGTAGTATTTGTAAAAGATAGCAAAGCAAGACTAAAGAGAAGATAGCACTTTTTCATTTTAAGGTACTCTAAATAGCAATGACTCGCTTGGTCTAACGGTTAACTGAATTGTTCCTTCTCCCTTTTCAACCTTGAGTTGTGCTACACTGCCATATAATTGTTCTTTTATAGTGTACAATCCATCTTTTACATTCCAGGTTTTAAGAATGTCAGTAGGTACATGCAGCTCAAATTTGCTGCTGGTTACCCATGAAAAATTGATGACAACAATTAGTTTTTCAGAAGCAGACCATCGCACATAGGAGTATATTCCTGAATTGTATCCTTTAGTTTTGTTTCTGTTGATGGTTTGTATTTCTTGAAATTTTCCTGTCAATGCTGAACTAGTCAATGTAAAATTGAGCAAGCGAGAATAAAAATATCGTAGGTCTTTTTCTGGTTTGGTTAATTGACCTCCATCAAATTTTCCTTCGTTCATCCATCGTTGATGATTGGGTACACCCACATAATCAAAAATACTAGTGCGAGTAGGTTTTCCAAAACCACCGTCTATAGTTCCGGCTTCGCCTACTTCTTGTCCAAAATAAATCATCGTTGGTGACGTTCCCATAGTGGCAGAATACACCATTAGTGGTTTTCCTTTTTCGGGCAATCCAGCAAAATCTTTGCTTGCTAATCGTTGCTCATCATGATTGTCTAAAAAATGAAGCATGTGATGGTCAATATCTGCCATACCCATTTGAATATCCGAAAGGGGATCGGGCATGGCGTTGCCTTGTATTATCGCTTTTAAATGATCGTAGGTTTCTACTTTGTCATACAGATAATCCATTTTCCCTAACTTGATGTAATTTCTATATTCTTTTGGATTATACACTTCGGCAATCAACATAGCATTTGGATTTTTCATCTTGATGGAAGAATTCATATAACTCCAAAATTCATAAGGCACCATTTCTGCCATATCGTAACGAAAACCATCAACACCTTTTGCTGTCCAATACAAAGTAATATCAAGGAATTTTTTCCAAGAACTCGGTACCTCTTTGTCTTGCCAATAAACAAAATGAGCTTTATAATCTTTGGTATCATATCCTGCAGGCAATTCTGGGAAATCTTTTGAGCCATCTGGTTTAATACCGTAATTTACTTTTACGGTTTCATACCAATCATTGATGTCTGGTTTTGC
Source organism: Flavobacterium sp. (assembly GCF_025352015.1). GTDB lineage: Bacteria > Bacteroidota > Bacteroidia > Flavobacteriales > Flavobacteriaceae > Flavobacterium. The sequence continues at coordinate 29,882 of NZ_JANXUG010000038.1, read as the reverse complement.
CAATCGCGAACCATTGCCCGTCCATTTTGCAGGAAATTCAGAAAATTTACCATCAATTAACGAATTTTTTTCACCGTTTAAAGGTTTGTATGAATCCGAGGTAGGCACTTCAAACGCTTTGCCCGGAATGTAATAGAAGTTATTATTTTTGTCATATTCTACCGCTGTATTATCGTCGGCACCAAAATCGCGAACACCTGTCGGATTGCTCAAACTATGATAATTTCGGGCAATGTGATTGGGCACAATATCGATAATAACTTTCAACCCGTTTTTGTGTGAGCGAGCAATCAAGGCTTCAAATTCTTCCAATCTTTTAGCTGGATTGACTGCCAAATCGGGATTGACATTATAATAATCTTTGACGGCGTAGGGTGAACCAGCACGTCCTTTAACCACATCGGGGTCGTCGTTGGAAATCCCGTATTTAGTGTAATCCCGAATCACATCATGATGCGGAACGCCGGTGTACCAAATATAGGTTACGCCCAGTTTCTTGATTTCCTGCAATGCTTTATCGGTAAAATCATTGAACTTGCCAACGCCATTTTCTTCAATGGTTCCCCATGGCTTGTTGGTGGTGTTTTTGTTTCCGAACAAACGGGTAAAAACCTGATAGATTACCTCTTTTTTTGGCGTGGTTACAGCTTTGGGTTTGGCACTCATAGTGGTCTTTTTTTGAGCAACGGTTGTGTTTGCAATGACACAACTCAATACTACAGCAAATGTTAAACTTTTTTTCATATACATAAAACTTATAATTGGTTCCATAAGTCATAGCTACAAATATAAAGAAATAGCACAATCTATAATATATCGGAACAATTTCTTTTAGCATCAAATCAGAATAATAAACCAAAATACGCTAATAATAATCGAAACCGCCTGAATAAAAAATCATTGGATTTATCGTAAAAAGTTAGGCTATCTTTGTTTAAGAAATTAAAACAACCTTCTTTTGAAAACAATTTTACACCTATTCGTCTTTATATTTTGTATTGGTTACAGTACTGAAAGCGTGTCGCAAAACGCAACGGTAGATAGTTTGAAAAGAGTCATTCGCGTTGCCAAAACAGATACGGCCAAAGTTAATATTTATAACCATCTTGCTTTTGAATTCAAGGAAAGCTCTACCGATTCTTCTTTTTACTATGCGCTAAAAGCGGAAGGACTGGCCCGAAAAATCAACTATAAAGATGGTCTTGCTGCTTCAACCATTAATCAGGGTAATGTCAATATAATTATTGGCAAATATAAAGAGGCAAAATTGTCATTTATTAAAGCCCAGACTATCTATCAAAAACTAGTGAATGATGATTCTGGAAATAAAAGTCTTAAGAATGGACTTGCCAGAACTTATGCGAGTTTAGGTGTTATTTATTCGCAGGAAAGCAATTATTATGTTGCTTTGGAAAATTATCAGAAAGCATTGCAATTATATCAGGAGATTGACCAGAAAAATAGCATTTCAAAAGCCTATAATAATATTGGTGTGGTATACAAATCGCAGGGAGACAATAAAAAAGCATTAGAGTATTTTCAGAAAGCCTTAAAAATTCAGGAGCAAACTGGTGAACAAACCGTGCCTGTAACACTTACCAATATTGGCGTTATTTATTTTGAACAAAACAATTCAACTTCCGCTTTGCAATACTATAACAAAGCCGAAAAGCTGTTTAAAAAATCGGATAACACTCGTGGCTATGCCTTGCTGAATAATTATCTAGGGGATTATTATCAAAAACAAAACGATTCTACTAAAGCGATTACATATTATAATCTGGCTTTGAACCAATATGAATCGATTCAGAATAAATTTGGTGCTTCGTTGGCATTGTATAATCTTGGCCAGTTATATGCCGATCAAAAAAAGTATCCGGAAGCTATGATTTATGCTGAAAAATCATTGGCGTATGCCAAAGAAATAGGCGTGTCAGATCAAACGTTTCATTCCGAAAAATTAGTAAGTGAGTTGTATGGATTTTTGAACAATCCAACCGAATCATTAGTTCATTACAAAAATTACATCGTTGCCCGCGACAGCATTACCAATGAGGAAAACAATAAAAAGTTTGTTCAGGCAGAGATGAATTTTGAATACCAAAAGAAAAAAGCTCTGCTCGAAGAGCAAAACAAAAGACAAACACAGTTTGCCATTTTTTCTATACTCGCTGCCTTATTAGTAATCGGATTAATATTCCTAATCTATAACCGAAGACAAGTAAAGCGCCGTTTAACATTACAAAAAGAAGTTGCCGAGTACGAGCAAAAAGCGTTGCATTTGCAGATGAATCCACATTTTGTATTTAATTGTTTAGGTTCGATTTCGAGTTTTATTGTACAAAACGGAACTGATTCGGCATTGAAATATTTGTCTAAATTTTCAAAACTTATGCGGTTAACATTGGAATATTCCAAAGGTTCGTTGATTCCGATTGATAAAGAAATTGAGAGTCTGCAGAATTATTTAGAGCTGGAACAACTTCGTTTTCACAACAAGTTTGACTTTTCCATACAATCGAGTGAAAAAGTAGAATTCAATATGGGAATTCCACCGTTGTTGATTCAGCCTTTTGTTGAAAATGCTATCTTGCACGGTTTGGTTCCAAAAGAAAACAAAGGAAAAATTGAAGTGACTTTTGATGTACATAACGGACAATTGGTCTGTACGATTACCGACAACGGCATTGGGCTTTCCAAATCAAAACAAATGAAGGAAAACTCTATGCAGGCTCACAAATCCATGGCATTGGAAATTACCAAAAAGCGTTTGGAAATCATGGAAGCAACCATTTCCAAATCGGCAAAAATAGAAATTAAGGAACTAACAACCAATAACGAAATCAGCGGTACTCAAGTACAATTGCTTTTGCCTATACAATATATTTCATAAGCTATGATATCAGCCATTTTAATAGACGACGACAAGCACCTTCGTAAGGGACTAAAAGCACTGTTGGAACGCTATACCGAAGACATTTCCATTATTGGTGAAGCCGAAAGTGTAAAAACCGGAATCGTTACAATTGAGAAATTGAAACCACAAGTCATCTTCCTTGATATTCATCTATCGGATGGAACCGGTTTTGATATTTTGGAGCGGATTGCATCAAATAATAATAAGACCAATGCCCATATAGTTTTCATTACTGCCCATGAGCAATATGCGGTAAAAGCGTTTAAATTTTCAGCTTTGGATTTTATCCTGAAGCCTGTCAATCCTGAAGAACTGCAACACACCATTAACAAAATAAAGCAAGTGGCAAGCAAGGAAAACTCCTTTGATCACATCGATTTGCTTTTGGAGAACATTCGCAAAAAGGTGGATAATTTTAAACGAATAGCACTTTCTACGAGTGATGGTATTCATTTATTTGAAGTTTCGGATATTATCCGTTGCGAGGCGAAAGCGAATTACACAGAATTTTTTATCAAAAACCATAAACCCGTTTTAATATCGAAAACATTAAAAGAATATGAAGAATTACTGACCGAACACGGATTTGAACGCATACATCAATCGCATTTAATTAATCTTTCCTATTTGAAATCATATATCAAATCGGATGGTGGCTATGTGGTAATGTCTGACAACACTAAAATTACCATCGCGCAAAGCAAGAAGGAAAAATTGCAGGAACTTATTAAAAATTTATAAAAAATAGAACACATGAAAACACAACATAAATCATTATTCGCTTTGAAAAAATTAATCCCATTATTCGTGTTGCTATTTGCTGTAACTGCAAAAGCACAAATTGTAAATATTCCCGATGCAAATTTTAAAGCAAAACTTCTGCTGGCAAGTCCAACTGTTGAAATTGCAAAAGGCATTAATGATCAATGGATAAAGATAGATGCTAATAATGATGGAGAAATTCAGCAAAGCGAGGCTGATTTAGTAAAATATTTAGACATTAGCAATAGTAACATTCGATATTCTAATGGGCTTATCAGTTTCGTAAATTTGGAGGTTTTGAGATGTCGTCAAAATAAATTTACTTCGATTACTCTAAATGGTTTAGTGAATCTAAAAGAAATAGACTTGTGGTTTAATTATTACCTCAAAACATTAAATTTGAGTGGATTGTCTAACCTGAAAACTTTGTCGTGTTATTCTTGTAATAATTTACAAACTTTGAATATGACAGGATTGACAAACCTTGAAAGTTTAAATTATAGTTTCACTAAAATTAACATACCAAATTTCAGCGGTTTAACAAATCTTAAGTTTTTGGGTTGTGCCGGAAGTGAATTAAGCAATCTTAACCTAACAGGATTGCCTAATCTTACGACTTTATACTGTTTTAACAATTCAATATCATTACTAGATTTATCTGGATTACCTAACCTTGAAATTTTGGGGTGTGGATTTAACCTATTAACTACAATTGACACGAGTAGCAATCCTAATCTAAAAACACTTAATTGCAATAATAATTTACTTACTACTTTAAATGTGAATCAATTATTAAATTTAGAAACGCTGGATTGTGGTCAAAATCAGTTTACGAATTTAAATCTGAATGGTTTGACAAACTTAAAAAGTTTTAGCTATAATAATTCTCAAGCTCAAAGTGTTATAATAAGCGGCTTAACCAATCTAGAAATTTTAAATTTGTTTAATTCGCAACTAACTAGTTTAGATGTTAATAATTTGCCAAACTTAAAAAAATTAAATTGTGGTAAAAATGATTTAACCTCACTCACAATTTCTAATTTACTAAATTTAGATACATTAAATTGTGCTTACAATTTACAACTTACGAATTTAAGTTTGAGTAATTTGCCTAATCTTAAAAGTTTAAGCTGTAATGGTGGTGTGAATGGAAGTGGTACAACAGGAACTCTAACTACTTTGAACGTTAACGGCTTAACAAGTTTAGAATTTTTAGATTGTCAATTCAATCAGTTGACAACATTAAATTTGAATGGACTTACAAATCTAAAAAATCTTGTTTATAACAACAACTTGATTTCAAGTTTAACTTTAAATAATTTACCCAATTTAGTTGCTTTGGATTGTTCGTCTAATCAAATTACAAATTTGGATGTTAGTAATTTAACTTCGCTAAAATCTATAGCTTGTGGCGGCAATCTATTAACTTCCTTAAATTTAAACAATCTACCCAATCTGACTAATTTAAATTGTAATAGTAATCAACTTACCCAAGCATCAATAACTGGTGTTCTTACTAATCTTACCGATTTTAATTGCAATAGCAATCAACTCACTTCGCTTGATTTGACGGGTTTTAATAATCTTAAAAATTTAGATTGTTACAATAACAACTTAACTACACTAAATTTAACCGGATTGAGTAATTTGAATTATGTTCAATGCTCAAATAATAATCTTTCAGCATTAAATTTAAGTGGATTAAATTCATTGGGAGCCTTAGTATGTAATAGTAATCAACTAACTTCTTTAAATCTAACAGGATTGAATAAATTGGTTAGTCTTTATTGTAGCAACAATCAAATAACCAATCTTAATTTAAATGATTTAACAAACCTAATATCTTTAGATTGTTCATTGAATCAGATTTCAAATTTAAATGTGAGCAATAATATTTTTCTTGATAGTATTCTTTGTAATAATAATCAGCTTTCAAGTTTGAACTTGTTTAATTCGAAATTTTTATATCGCTTAAATGCTAGTAATAACTTATTGACAACCCTTGATTTGGGAACTCTTGGTTATCTTGGAGAAATGCTTGTTAATAATAATCAATTAACAACGCTATTTGCCAAAAATGGCAGCAACGAAACTATGATTCTTGATAACAATCCTAATTTAACTTATATATGTGCAGACACAAGCCAAGTTGCAACGATTCAAGGTCAATTAAATGGTTTAAGCTTCACCAATACCGTTTGTAACTCTTATTGTTCTTTTACTCCAGGAGGAAACTTCAACACAATTACAGGAACTGCAATATTTGATGGCAACAATAATGGCTGTGATGTTTTAGATGGCGTGAAACCGTTTGTCAGATTCGACATTAATGATGGGGTAGAAAGTGGTGCAACAGTAACAAATATAAATGGTATATACAGTTATTTTACTAATGAAGGAGATTTTACAATTGCTCCAAATGTAGAAAATCAATCTTGGTTTAACTTTTCTCCACCAACTGTTGCAATTCCTTTCGTAGATAATAATAACAACAATGCTAACCAAGATTTTTGTATAACAGCAAATGGCGTTCACAATGATGTAGAAGTAGTTGTTGCGCCAATTACACCAGCGCGACCAGGTTTTGATGCAGAATATAATATTGTTTTCAAGAACAAAGGAAACCAAACACTTTCTGGCAATATCAATTTTACTTATAATGATAACGTTTTAGATTATGTTTCGGCAACGGCTGTGCCAAATTCACAAAGCACAGGAGTTGCCAATTGGAGTTATGCAAATTTATTACCTTTTGAAAGCAGAAATATTCAAATAACTCTTAATGTAAACTCCCCTACTGAAATACCAGCTGTAAATAATGGTGATTTACTCATTTTCTCTACATCAATTACTCCAATTATTACCGACGATTTGCCATCAGATAATTCATTTACCTATTATCAAAGAGTTGTAGGCTCTTATGATCCAAACGATATTACTTGTCTTGAGGGCGAAACTGTTGCGCCGTCTGAAATTGGAAACTATTTACATTATGTTACCCGTTTTGAAAATCTAGGAACTTTTTATGCAGAAAATGTAGTAGTTCGTATTGAAATTGATGCAACTAAATATGATATAAATTCATTACAAGTACTCAATTCAACATATCCATCCTCTACCAGAATTACTGGTAACACCGTTGAGTTTATTATGCAAAATATCAACCTCACTGCCGCATCAGGAACTCCGCCAGTTGGTGGACACGGAGATGTATTGTTTAAAATAAGAACAAAGGCCGATTTAGTATCTAATGACACTGTTTTACAGAGAGCGGGTATTTATTTTGATTATAATTCCCCTGTCAATACAAACAATGCCGAGACTACTTTTGCCACCTTAAATAATCCGATTCATGAATTTGATTATAGTGTGAAAGTATATCCAAACCCTGCTCATACAACAATCAACATCAGTTGTAATTCTACCATTCAATCGGTAGCCTTATATGACATTCAGGGAAGATTACTGGAAACAGATTTAGCTAATAATAATGAAGTTTCTTTCGATATTTCAGGTAAATCAAACGGTGTATATTTCATCAAAATAACTTCAGACAAAGGAAGTAAAGTAGAAAAAATTGTGAAAGAGTAAAAATAAAAGTTAATTGAATGAAGAGGCGTGAATCTGAAAATGATTCGCGCCTTTCATTTTGATAAATAATTCTTAATAAGCCTTTTCATTGCTCCTAATTTCATAAATTTGGTAAAAAATATTTTCATTGAAAAAGTTACTTTTTTACATCGGATTATTGTTCTTAACATTAACCACCATGCAAGCGCAAAAATCATCCAAAATAATCGTTGAACACGCAGATTTTTTTAATAAAGATGACGAAAAAATTCCGGATGCCGTTTTATTGCAGGGAAATGTGAGGGTTAGGCAGGAAGGAGTCGTATTTACCTGCAATAAAGCCTATATCTTTGAAAAAGAAAATTATTTAAAAGCTTTTGGTGAGGTTCAAATGGTGCAAGGCGATACGCTTTTTCTTAATAGTAAATATGCCGAATATAATGGCGAAGTAAAACAAGCTTACGCAACAGGAAATGTTGTTATGCGCTCTACAGATGCAACATTGGTAACAGATACCATAAATTTTGACAGAAAAACACAGGAAGCTTTTTATAATTCTTATGGCACAATTACCAACAAAGAAAATACGTTGAAAAGCAAATCAGGCAGGTATTTTGCCAATGAAAAAAAATTTCGTTTTCTAACTTCTGTAACGATTATCAATCCAAAATATACTATCAAATCCAATCATCTGGATTATTATACCAACTCGGGTCACTCCTATTTATTCGGTCCATCAACGATCACTAGCAAGGAAAATTTTATTTATACCGAAAAAGGCTTTTATGATACCAAAAAGAATTATGCTTATTTCAAACGAAAATCCTATATCAAATACAAAGACCGTTTGATTGAAGCCGATAGTTTGTATTATGATCGAAACCGAGAATATGCATCGGGAACCAATAATGTAAAAATCACAGATTCTATCAATAAAGGAATTATCAAAGGTCATTATGCCGAGATTTATCGTAACCTGAAAACCGAAAAAGATTCCATGATTATTACCAAAAGAGCGGTTGCGATTACTTTGGTCGAAAAAGATTCGATGTACATACACGGCAAAAAAATGCTTGTTACGGGCAAGAAAGGGGAACGAATCGTTCGCGGATTTAATAACGTGCGTTTCTACAAAACCGACATGAGTGGCAAATGCGATTCTATTCATTCGAGTCAAAAAGCTGCTCTCACAAAACTTATTGGCAGACCTATTTTGTGGAATTATGAAAACCAAATGACGGGAGATGTGATGCATCTGATTGGTAACAATGATACTGAAAAATTGGACTCGCTAAAAGTTTTAAATAATGCCTTTATCATTTCCAAAGATTCTATTGGCACAGGTTATAATCAGGTGAAAGGGCAAAATCTTTATGGTAAATTCAAAGACAATAAACTCTATGACGTAGATGTGGTTAAAAATGCTGAAGTCATTTTTTATATGCGAAACGATCAACACGAACTGATTGGCATCAATAAAAACGTAAGTAGCAAAATAAATATGGCATTGGATAAAAAAACCATTGATACCATTACTTTTTTCGACCAAGTAGACGGCGATATTTATCCCGAAAAAGATTTGCCCGAAAATGCTCGTAAACTTCGAGGCTTTATTTGGCGTGCCGACGAACGAATAAAATCGAAAGACGATATTTTTCCCGAAGAAGAAAATATAATGGATGCCAAAATTCAGGCCGAAAAAAAAATTGAAATGGCAAAAGACAATAACCCGATAAAACCTAGTAAAGAAACTCTGGATTACGACAAAAATAATCCAAAACCAAAGCCTGAAAAAACAGACGTTACTACAAAACCGATGGTGAAGTAAGTTTATAATGAATAAAGATTTCTTAAAATACCAAGCGCAAACCTCTCCTTATCCTTTGGGTATGGAAGTTTCGCATGCCATTGGCTCCTATATTTACGATACCAATAATAAAAAATATTTAGATTTTGTTGCGGGTGTTTCCGCTTGTTCTTTAGGACACCAGCCTCCAAGAGTGAACCAAGCCATTAAAGACCAATTAGATAAATATTCACACGTGATGGTATATGGCGAGTATGCCCAGCATCCTGCCGTGGCGTATTGCAAATTATTGGTGCAAAATTTACCGCCAAGTTTGAACAAAGTCTATCTTGTAAATTCGGGTACAGAAGCCTGTGAAGGAGCTTTAAAACTCGTACGAAGAGTTACTGGAAGAAGTCAGTTAATTTCCTGCCACAATGCCTATCACGGGAATACTATGGGTTCGATGAGTGTTATGGGTTTTGAAGAACGCAAACAAATTTTTCGCCCGCTAATTCCCGATGTTGATTTTATTACTTTTAATAATGAAGAGGACATCCAAAAAATAACCACCAAAACAGCAGGAATAATTTTAGAGAGCATTCAAGGTGGGGCAGGTTTTATTGAACCTAAAGATGATTTTTTTGCTAAAATAAAAAGCCGTTGTGAAGAAGTTGGAGCTTTAATGATACTCGATGAAATTCAACCCGGTTTTGGAAGAACTGGAAAATTATTTGGTTTTGAAAACTATAATGTGGTTCCCGATGTAGTTATTATAGGGAAAGGAATGGCCGGAGGAATGCCAGTAGGTGGTTTCATTGCCAATGAGAAGCACATGGATTTATTAACTCATGATCCAAAATTGGGACACATCACCACTTTTGGCGGTCATCCTGTCATAGCGGCAGCGTGTTTAGCAACATTGGAAGAAATTTTAGAAAAAGATTACACAAAACACTCATTATCAAAAGAAAAGCTGTTTCGAGAACTTTTGGTACATCCTTTGATAGAAGTAGTTCGAGGAAGAGGGTTGATGCTAGCGGCTATGACAAAAAATGCATCCATTACAAACAAAGTAATTTTCAAATGTCAAGAAAAAGGGTTGATTTTATTTTGGTTACTTTTCGAGGCAAACGCCATAAGAATTACACCACCCTTGACTATATCTGAAAATGAAATCAGGGAAGGTTGTGCTCTCATTATTGAGGCATTGAATGAAATTATGATTGAAGATTGAGCATTCACGGATTATAATTTTGATCTAAAATAAAAATTCACAATTAGTTACGACCTAATTTTTACTCAAAAATGTTAATTAAATTGTTTACAACAATAATAGCCATTCAGTAAAAAACAACACCGTTTTCTTTATTTTTAATAAAGATAATTTAACACCTACAGTTATGCATCTAGATCACGACGAAGAAGATTACAACTTATCCTTATCGAAATTTGAATCGATGTTGAAAACCAACAAAGTTTTATTTTTCGATTCAGAAGAATTTGAGGAAATTATTCTGCACTACCTTGATATGGGAAAAGCTACTTTGGCAAAAAAAGCTCTAAAGTTAGGACTTGAACAACACCCAAAGTCGACTGGATTAAAACTAGTCCAAGTCGAAATGCTGGTGTATGATGACAAACTCGATCAAGCAGAAAAATTACTTAACGAATTGTATGCTATCGAACCTACTAACGAAGAAGTTTTTATTCAAAAAGCCAATATTTATTCCAAAAGAGATGACCACGAAAAAGCGGTAGAGTTCTTAAAAACAGCCCTAAAATATACCGAAGATTATGCTGATGTGTATAATTTGATAGGGATGGAATATCTTTTTATGGACAGTTTAGAATTGGCAAAGGAAAACTTTATCAAATGTTTAGAGGAAGATTTAGACGACCAATCAGCCTTATATAATGTAGTTTATTGCTTTGAATTTTTAGATCAAAATCTTGAAGCAATCGAATATTTAAAAACGTATATAGACAGAAATCCATACAGTGAAATCGCTTGGCATCAATCAGGACGATTATATTATGGCGTTAAAGATTATGAAAATGCAGCTACTTCCTTCGAATTAGCCACCTACATTGATGATAAGTTTATTGGTGCTTACATGGAACGAGGCAAAGCATTGGAACGTTTAAAAAGATACCCAGAAGCCATTGAAAGTTATAACAGAACAATCGAATTAGACGATCCAACTTCCTACGCTTTACTTCGTATAGGTAAATGTTATGAAAAAATAGGAAACAAAGTTCAGGCATTAAAATATTTCAACAAAACGGTTCACGAAGATCCATTATTAGACAAAGGTTGGATTGCCATTACAGATTTTTATGTACGTCAAAAAAATTATCAAAAAGCATTGTATTTTGTAAACAAAGCATTGGCTATTGATGATCAAAACCGTTTGTACTGGAAACGTTATGCTACGATTAATAAAGCAATGGATTATTTTGAAGAAGCTGAATTTGGCTATCGCAAAGCTATTGAATTTGGAGACTTTCAGTTAGACACTTGGCTGTTTTGGGTTGACATTATGCAAATAATGGGCGAATATAACAACGCTATTTTAACGTTAATTAAAGCAATTGAATATTTTCCAGATAATTATAAAATAGAATATCGTTTGGCTGGTTTTCACTTTTTACTCAATGAAGAAGAAAAAGCAAATTATCATTTGAGCAATGGTTTACGAATAAATTTGAAACACCAAACCCTACTCAAAGAACAATTTCCAACAGTATGGAATAAAGCATCGGTACGAAAATATATCGCAAAACATAGAAAACCAGAATAAATGTCTTGCAGACAATTTGGCCTAGTCGGAAAAAATATTTCCTATTCATTTTCGAAGAAGTATTTCATAGATAAATTTTCTGTGGGTACTTTAGAGGATTGCTCTTATGAGAATTTCGATATTCAAACCATCCAAGAATTTCCATCCATTATTAGCAATAATCTCGATTTGAAAGGTTTAAATATTACAATTCCTTACAAAGAAACAGTTATTCCTTTTTTGCACAAACTCTCTAAAAATTCTACACTAATTGGCACTGTAAATGTTGTACGTTTTACTAAAAACAGAAAACTCAAAGGTTACAATTCTGATTATTATGGATTTATGAAATCTTTGCAACCCTTATTAAAGTCACATCATAAGAAAGCTTTGATACTTGGTACGGGCGGCGCAGCAAAAGCAGTTGCATTTGCGTTAGAAAAACTTGGAATAATTTACACCTTTGTTTCGCGAGGAGCTAAAGAAAATAGCATTGATTATGACCTCGTGAATGCCACGACTTTTGATAATTATCAAATTATTATCAATTGTACACCATTGGGAACAAGTCCCAATATCGCTGAATTTCCTCCTATTCCCTATAATTTTTTTACTTCAAATCACATCGCTTTTGATTTAATCTACAATCCTCAAGAAACCCAATTTTTGAAAAAAGCCAAGAAGAAAGGTGCTGTTACTAAAAATGGTTACGAAATGTTAGTCCTTCAAGCTGAAAAAGCTTGGAAAATTTGGAATAAATAATTAAAACTATAAAATAATGAAATCAAACAGAAACAGAAGAAGAATAATTTTCGCAGTATTGCTAGTACTTTCCATAGGAAATTTTAGTAGAATTCAGGGTAATGACAACATTAGAACCGTACAGTTTTTATCCATTTTTACAATGGGAATGTTATTTGGTTTATTGATTAAAGAAATAGCCGAATCTATAAGAGATAGGCAGCAGCAATAGATACCAATGAATATCAAACTTTTAGCCATTGGCAAAACCGATAATAAAGCGTTGCAAATACTCGTTGATGATTACACGAAACGTTTGTCTTTTTACATCAAGTTTGATTTAGAAATTATTCCTGACATCAAAAACGTAAAAAACCTTTCTGAAAATCAACAAAAAGAAAAAGAAGGCGAAATTATATTGGCGAAACTTGCACCTACTGACCAATTAATTTTATTGGATGAAAAAGGGACTGCTTTTTCAAGCAATGGTTTTGCTGAATATTTACAAAAAAAAATGAATTCTGGAGCAAAAACTTTGGTTTTTGTTATTGGTGGACCTTATGGTTTTTACGAAAATGTGCATCAAAAAGCAATTGACAAAATCTCACTTTCCTCGATGACGTTCTCGCATCAAATGGTGCGTTTATTTTTTATAGAACAATTATATCGAGGCTTTACGATTTTAAAAAATGAACCTTATCATCATCAGTAGGAACTACAATTGAGAAATTAACTTTATAGTTTCAACAGCTTCTTTTACATCATGCACGCGGAGAATATTAGCACCTTTTTGTAACGCAATTGTATTTAAAACCGAAGTGCCATTAAGTGCAAATTCGGCAGTGGTATCAAGTGTTTTATAAATCATCGATTTTCTGGAAACCCCTATTAATATTGGTAATTCTAACATTTTAAACAACTCAAGGTTATTCATAACTTCAAAATTATGATGCAAAGTTTTCGCAAACCCAAATCCTGGATCAATAATTAAATCATTGATACCTATACTTTTGGCTTGAGCCACTTTTTGAGAAAAATAAAATAGCATTTCTTTAGTGATATTTTCATAGAGCGCTAAACTTTGCATTGTTTGAGAAGTCCCTTTCATATGCATCATCACGTAGGGAACTTGCAATTGAGCAACGGTTTGCATCATGCACTCATCCAAACTTCCTGCTGAAATATCATTGATGATACAAGCACCATTTTCAATTCCGGCTCTAGCCACACTTGAGCGAAAAGTATCAACAGAAATTAATATTTCTGGGAAATGTTTTAAAACCAATTTTATTATCGCAATCAAACGTTTTAATTCTTCTTCTTCGGAGACAAATTCAGCACTTGGCTTACTTGAATAAGCACCAATATCGATAAATGTTGCACCTTCCACGCACATTTTTTCAACTAGATTGAGAATGCTTGTGTTGTCAGAATATTTTGCGCCGTCAAAGAACGAATTTGGTGTAATATTTACTATGCCCATGACTTTGGGAACAGTTAAATCAACAAGTTGCGAGCGGCAATTAATAGTCATGTTTTTTTGTAATCAATGTTACGTTTATTGTGTTCAGTTAAGATATTCTTAAATGTTAAATTACTAATCTTAATTCTGTAATCAGCAATGAAAAAAATTCTTTACTTTTGGTGAAATTTAATACAAAGATACATTGAAATGAGTATAACTTCTCAAGAATATGACAAGGTTATCGTTATTTGCCGACAGCTTTATATCAATAAAATGAAAGATTATGGACCTGCTTGGCGCATCTTAAGATTGCCTTCGGTAACTGATCAAATATATATTAAAGCACAACGTATTAGAAGTTTACAAGTAAATGACATTAGGAAAGTAAACGAGGATGAAACAGGTGAATTTATTGGAATTATCAACTATTCTGTTATGGCATTAATCCAATTGGATTTAGGCTTTGTCGACCAACCCGATTTAGATTCCGCTAAAGCTATTCAACTGTATGATGAAAAAGTAGCATTAACAAAATCTTTGATGGAAGATAAAAATCATGATTATGGTGAAGCATGGCGCGAAATGCGGGTAAGTTCGTTAACCGATTTGATTTTGCAAAAGTTACATCGTGTTAAACAAATTGAAGATAATCAAGGAAAAACTTTGGTTTCTGAAGGTATCGATGCCAATTATCAAGACATGATTAATTACTCGGTTTTTGCATTAATTTTGATGAAATTCGGACAACAATAAACATTCTAAATTTATGGCAACTATCAACCAAAAATCATACATTGTATGGACATTAAGAATAATTGTGGCCGCTTTGTTCATCGTTTCTGCTTTAGCAAAACTATCTAAATCACATTTATTAGACTCTCCTTACTTTGCGATTTCAACTTTTGAAGTTAAACAATTGTATCCTTTGGGATTTTCTGAAACTTTAGCTCCGTATTTTTCGAGAACACTTATAGGTATTGAACTGGCATTGGGATTATTACTATTGCAAAAAAATTGGTTGCGCAAATTCATTGTCCCGATTACTACTCTTTTAGTATTAGTTTTTATCGGACATTTGAGTTATACAACTTTCATCAACGGTGGTAATACAGGGAATTGTGGTTGTTTTGGTGAGCTTTTACCAATGACTCCTATCCAAGCAATTGCTAAAAATATAGTCGCAATAGGACTTTTGGGATATTTATATTATTTGTTGCCCAATAGAGCTAAAAACGGGAATTTTTGGATTTTGACCACCGTTCTTTTTGCGACAATTTTAGGAATTTTTATGATTGCACCAATTCAACCTCCAGCTAATAATTTTTCTGTTTCAAATACCGTCGAAAAACCAAGTGATTCAAATCAAATCACACCGATTGAAACAACAAAAAAACTCCCTAAAATTTCAAAAGATACGTTAAATGAAGTTGAACCTACCAGGATAGATAAAAAAGTGATCAATGAGCCCGAAAAACACAAATCAGGTTATGCACAGTATTTTTCGACAATTGACAAAGGCAGAAAAACACTTTGTTTCTTTGTTCCAGGTTGTGACCATTGTCGTCAGGCAGCCAAGGAACTCACCGAAATGAGAAAAACCAATAAAGATTTTCCTGAAATTTTTATAGTATTTATGAATGAGGAAGTAGATTTAATTCCTGATTTTTTTAAAGAAGCAGGCGCTGAATATCCTTATAAAATAATCGAAATCATTCCTTTTTGGAAAGTTTTGGGCAATGGGAAAGATACTCCTGGTGTAAAATACCTTTGGAATGGCAATGAAATCAAATACTATTGGGGTATCACCAATAATAAATTTAACCCAACAGATTTTGAAAAATTAATTAACAAACCTTTTTCCGAGTTAAAAAAATAATTCAATTTTTGTTTAACTTTTTATTATATTTAGATACTCAAAATTTATATTATGATTAAATACATATTGTCACAAAAAGTACACTTAAGAAGTCTTATTGGTATTGGTTTTTGTTTCTTAATTTTTTTGGTTGGTTACTATATTCTAGGATATATTTCTACTGAAGCAAATCCGCCATTTGGAGACACTATTTACATACTTATAGGCAGCACTTTTATGTTTACCTCCATTGTAGTTTTTGTTTTAATTCTAAGATATCTATATTATTATAAAAAGAAAAAAGAAAAACAGCATCGAAAAAGAAAAAGTCACAAACTATTTTATTTGAGAGATGTTAAAAAAAAGGGAAATAGTGATTCACTAAATAAATAAAAAAGTAATACCCATTATCAAAAAAATATGAAAAAAATATTAGTAATAATTTTAACTATTACGGTCGCTTTTACATCTTGTAATAGTCAAAAGAAGGGATTTTCAAAAGAAAGTTTGTCCAAAAAATTATTCACAACCAGCAATATCGAAATCACTTTTGAGAAAATTTTAAAAAGTCATTTAGGTAAAGTTACCGTTATTGAAGTTTGGGCATCATGGTGCGGCGATTGCGTAAAAGCAATGCCAAAACTTAAAGAAATGCAGGTCGACAATCCAAATGTAAATTATGTTTTTATATCAATGGATAAAACTTTTGACAAATGGCAGTCAGGTATTGAAAAACATGAACTTAAAGGCGACCATTTTTGGGCAACCGATGGTATGAAAGGCGAATTTGGAAAATCGATTGATTTAGATTGGATTCCAAGATATATAATTATAGATAAAAAAGGAACTGTTGTAATTTATAGAGCCATAGAAACCGATTTTGAAAAAATAAACGAGACATTAAAAAAATTACAATAATGAGACAAAATATAGTTGCTGGCAATTGGAAAATGAATAAAAATGTCAAGGAAACCGAAGACTTATTAAATGAACTGATTGATAAATTACCTCACGATACCAAAACAAAAATTATTGTAGCCCCTACATTTACGAATCTCGCATCGGCTGTAAATCATTTAGAATTTACAAATATTGGTATAGCAGCCCAAAACATGAGTCAGTTTGAAAGTGGTGCCTATACGGGAGAAATTTCGGCGAGTATGCTCACAAGCATTGGCGTAAAAATGGTAATAATTGGTCATTCTGAACGTCGAGCATATTTTAATGAAACCGATTTTGTCTTAGCCGATAAAGTGAGCACAGCATTACAACACAACATGTTAGTTATTTTTTGTTTTGGTGAAGAACTAAAAGATCGACAAAAAAATCAACATTTTAATATCGTAGAAAATCAATTACGTGATGGTTTATTTCATATAAAAGATAACGATTGGGAACAGATTATATTAGCTTACGAACCCGTTTGGGCCATTGGTACGGGAGAAACAGCAACTCCAGAACAAGCGCAAGAAATGCATCGATTTATTAGAGAAACAGTACGAAATCGTTATCAAAGTACTATTGCTGAAGAAGTTTCAATACTATACGGAGGCAGCGTAAAACCAGAAAATGCCAAAGAAATTTTCTCAAAACCAGACGTCGATGGTGGTTTAATTGGTGGTGCTGCACTAAATGCTTCAGATTTTGCTACAATAGTGAAGTCAATTTAAGGAAATAAATATTTTTTTCAAAGTTTTTTATTTTTTTGAAAGTTTTTATCCTCATTTTTAACTTTATTTTGCATTTCGTCGAATATTTTAGCATTTAATCGAATATATAGCTATTTTTACGTCGTCATTAAGTCAAAATAATATGAAAACAAAAATGGTCTTTTTCCTTTTGATGCTTTTTTCTTTGAATAGCTATGCTCAAATTGACAGTCAAAAACGCTTTCAGTCAGATTCTAGAAAATATTATATTTGGAATTCAGAATTTGAAAAATACGAATTAAAAGAAACCGAATATGAAAATTCGGTCATCGATATTCGTGAAATTGGATCAAAAACCAATGGCTATATTGTCATTACTATGTTGGATAATGGTCAAGTAAGATTACATCATGGTTCTATAATAGAATTTGCACAAACGAGTGAAACCGAAGGCACTTGGCAAATTCGCTCAAAGTTTATGCGAGCAAAATTGGTTTACAACCCCAAAGAAAATACCATTACCTATCTTTATGATGCTGAAAAAAAAAGGTATAATAAACTCATGATTTTTGCTGTAAGACCAGATGAACTTCCTAATGCAAGTTTAAAAACAGTTGTCAGAACTGATGACTAACAATTTCAAACAGAAATGATTTTTAAATCCTAGCATCTATTGTTACCTTTGCAACAAAAAATCAATGTCATCTATTTATTTAGCTTATCATTTTTCGGTTGAACCAAAAGAATTAGGTTCTGAAATTTTAATTGCAGAATTAGGAGAAAAACCCTTTGAAAGTTTTATAGAAACTGAAAATGGATTTAGCGCTTTTATCCAAAAAGACCTCTGGACTACAAATTTGTTAGATGATATTTATTTGTTACAATCCCCAGAATTCGTTATTTCTCACTCTATCGAAGAAATTGAACAGGTCAATTGGAACGTAGAATGGGAAAAAAACTTTGAACCTATAGATGTAGATGGCAAATGTCATGTTCGTGCGCCATTTCATCCAAAATCAAATGCTAATTTTGATATTATTATCGAACCAAAAATGAGCTTTGGTACGGGTCATCACGAAACCACACACATGATGATTCAACACTTGTTAGAAACCGATATTACTAATTTCAAAACGCTCGATATGGGTTGTGGAACTGCTATTTTGGCTATTCTTGCCGAGATGAAAGGAGCAAAACCTATAGATGCTATTGACATTGACAATTGGTGTTACCTAAACTCTATAGAAAATGCAGAGCGTAATAACTGCAGTCATATTGCTGTTTATGAAGGTGATGTAGCTTTGTTGAAAAACAAAAAATACGACTTGATTATTGCTAACATAAATCGTAATATTTTGTTGAACGATATGCAACAATATGTAGATAGTTTGAATCAAAAAGGTATTCTATTGTTGAGCGGATTTTATACAGAAGACATTCCTTTTATTGATGCATCATGCATTGAAAAAGGATTAACACTTATTAAAAAATTAGAAAGAAACAATTGGACTGCACTTAAATATGTAAATTAGCAATTGAAAATTTTACGAAAGTAAACCGAAATGAAAATGAGCACTATAGAAAAAATTCAAGAAGAAGTTTTAGTTCAAGACCAGGTTGAAGTTAACAACGAAATTGTATTGTTTAATGACGATGTTAACACTTTTGACCATGTGATTGAAACATTGATACGTGTTTGCCAACATGCAGCTGAACAAGCAGAACAATGCGCTATTTTAGTACACTACAAAGGAAAATGTACAGTAAAAACAGGGTCATTTGATGAATTAAAACCACAATGCACAAAACTTTTAGAAGCTGGTTTGAGTGCAGAAATCATTTGATTTTTGTTTAACGATTTTTGATTTTTTGAAATGAAAATAAATTCCCAAAAAGGAATCTGCAATCCTAAATCGTTATTATAAAATTTAAAACTTCCAATCAAACTCATCCTTGTCATTTATAATAGCTCCCATTTCAACCCTAATTACCTCATTAAATTCCGATTGAAGAATGAGCCAATTGCTTTCGTTGAAATGATTTTCTAGGGTATCAAAATCTTCTTTAGTCCAAGACTTAAATGGTAATACTGATTTAATTTCATCTATATTTCTACCAATAATTTTTTTATCTAAAATCGTAGTTTCATGATTTGAACAAATGATGTAACCTAATCGAAAATCTTCTTCCTCATAAAAAATGAGGCTCAATTTATGACTATTATACAAGCAAATTACATTACCATCTTCGTCTTTATATTGTTTATTTGGTTTACCGTACAATGCCTCAACATCGTTTTGTTTCATGCCAAAAAGCAATTGGTCAATACCATTTTTTAGATTGATTATCATAAGAAGTATTAATTGTGAATTATAAAGGTTAAAGGTCGGGAAGTTTTTTAAAAAGTTAGTAATCGAATTTTTATATTATCAGTTTACTACTTAATTGTCAACATTTATTACAGACATTAATAAAGTATTAAAATCAAAACAATTGTAATATTGTGCAACATATTTTTAAATTTGTATAAAATTTACATTAAAAAATATTGCAAATTTGTAAAGTGATATAAAAATTGCAATAATAATCAAATTAATTATGTGGTGGCAGTATTTATTAGTTTTTGCGGGAGCCTTTTTGTTTGATGTAGTTCCTATTCCTTTTCCTCCAGCTTTTTCCATTATGATTCCCTTACAAATCATGTTCAAGTTGAATACGTGGATGGTAACTATCGTTGGGGTTGCTGGTTCAATATTGGGAAGATATGTACTTACTTTATATATTCCTTTTTTAGCCGATAAAATATTTAAACCTGAAAAAAATAAGGAAGTTCAGTTTCTCGGAAAAAAAATAAGTGAAAAAGGTTGGAAAAGTCAGTTGATTATAGTGGCTTATTCATTGTTGCCGTTGCCCACTACGCCACTTTTTTTAGCTGGGGGAATGGCACGGATCAAACCAATTCAAATTATTCCTGCCTTCTTTATAGGGAAATTTATAAGTGATGCCCTTGCTGTTAATTTGGGTAAATTTGCTTCCGATAATGTTCACGATATGATGAGTGCCGCTTTATCTTGGAAATCTATCGCTAGTTTGGTATTTGGTTTATTGCTAATTTGTTCCTTATTATTTATCGATTGGCTATCACTATTAGAAAAAAAAGAATTTAAACTGAACTTTAAAATATTTAAATAAAGAAACTTTTTATTTTAAAATTATAAAATTCTAATACTCAAATTTCCCGAACTTATTTATAATAGTGAGTTTTTTATTGTCACTTGATTCTACCCTTCCAACAATTTGAGCATCAACCCCAAATGATTCAGAGATTTCTATAATGTCTTTGGCGATATTTTGTGAAACGTAAAGTTCCATTCGGTGACCACAATTAAAAACCTGATACATTTCTTTCCAATTTGTTTTTGATTGTTCTTGTATCAATCTAAAAAGTGGTGGCACCTCAAATAAATTATCTTTTATCACATGTACTTTATCCACAAAATGCAACACTTTAGTTTGTGCTCCTCCAGAGCAATGTATCATTCCGTGTATGTCTTTTGGAGTGTATTTGTTTAAAATGGTTTTTATTATCGGGGCATAAGTTCTAGTGGGTGACAACACTAATTTTCCGGCATCTAATGGTGAATTTGCAATAACATCCGTCAGCTTCTTTTTCCCCGAGTAGACTAAATCTGTCGGCAGTAAACTGTCATAACTTTCAGGATATTTGGTAGCTAAATAATTAGCAAAAACATCGTGCCGCGCTGATGTTAATCCGTTGCTTCCCATGCCGCCATTATAACTTTTTTCATATTTGGATTGACCAAAAGAAGCCAAACCTACAATCACATCTCCAGGTTCAATATTTGCGTTGTCAATTACATCGCTGCGTTTCATTCGGGCTGTTACGGTTGAATCTACAATAATTGTTTGAACCAAATCTCCAACATCGGCAGTTTCTCCACCAGTTGAATGAATGGTAACTCCAAAGGTTTTTAATTCAGCAATCAATTCTTCGGTTCCGTTAATAATGGCTGAAATAACTTCGGCAGGAATACGATTTTTGTTTCTCCCAATAGTGGACGAAAGCATAATAGTGTCAGTAACACCTACACAAAGCAAATCGTCAATATTCATAATCAACGCATCTTGCGCAATACCTTTCCAAACCGAAATATCGCCTGTTTCTTTCCAATACAAATACGCCAATGAGGATTTTGTGCCAGCTCCATCTGCATGCATAATAAGGCAATATTCTTCATCATTAGTTAGATAATCAGGGACAATTTTACAGAAGGCTTTAGGGAATAATCCTTTGTCAATGTTTTTTATGGCGCTGTGTACTTCTTCTTTAGAAGCCGAAACGCCGCGAAGATTGTATCGTTGACTGTTATCAGAGCTCATGCGTTGTGGTTAGTTATGTAGCAAATATAATTTGAAAATGTGTCAATTTGAAGATTTGAAGATGATATTATTTTCAAATTATTTTGCTATAATTAAAATTTCAACTCTCCGGTTTTCATCTTCTTCTTCGGTGTTTTTTTCAGGGATAGGATGAATGGGTTTTGAAATTCCAAATCCTTTGAAAGTCATTCGTTTTCTATCAATTCTATTACGAAGTAAAAAATTATAAATCGCTCTGGCACGAGCCGTAGAAACATTATTTACATCGTTGACCAACTGACAACATATGTGACCTTGAATTTCAATTTTCAACTTGGGATTTTCTTCCATGGCACACCGCAGCTCTATTAAAGTGGGCTCTGATTTAGGAACAATTCGCGCCGAATTGTTGAAGAAATAAATATTAGGTAAGGTAATATGCTCGCCAACTTTGGAATTTTTTATTTTTCTAGTCAGTTCACTTTCTAAAGGTGCTATTTCAAGTTCTACATAAAAAACGGTTACTTTTCTATTTTCTGATTGTACTTTAGATTGTTTAAAATCCTTTCCAAAAGCAATTTTTTCTATATTTTTAGTGAACTTCAATCCACTTTTTTCCAACAACATTTGGGTGTTTTCAATGCGTCTTTCCGCTAACTTTTTGTTATAGTTTTTACTGTCAATACTATCGCAATACCCTAATAATTTTGTGATTTCTAAATTTTTATTTTTGGCAATCCATTCGTTGATTTGTAAAATTGAATTTGTGTTTGGGAAATCTTTATTAAAATCGAAGAATACTTCTACTTGCTTTTGTCCCAATAATTTGATGGAAATTAGGAGAAAAAATAATATAAATTTTAACTTCATGGTTTCGCTACAATTAATATTTCAACACGGCGATTAGCGGCGCGTTCTTTTTCATTTTTTTCGGGTAACTTATAAATTGGATCATTGCTTCCGTATCCTCTGAATGCCAATCTTTTTACTTCGACTCCGTTTTTTGTTAAATATTTAAGAATGACTAGAGCTCTTCTGTAGGATAATTTAGTGTCGTTTGGATTTTGATTGCAGCAAATATGCCCGTGTATTTCAATTATAAGTTTGGGATTATTCAGCATAATATCAAGCAATTCATCCAGCAAAGAAATAGATTGATCCATCACTCTTTCTGAATTAAAATAAAAGTTGATGTTGCTAATTCTAATTAAATCGCCCATTTTTGCTTTTTGAAATTTTGATTCTAATGTAGACCGTTCCTTTTCTACAAGGGCTTCTAAATTTGCAATGTCTGATACATAATCTTCATGAATGAGCGTTGTCTCCTCTCCAGAAAGTTCTCTATTTGGCTTTCTGCCAAAAACTCCTTCAGGTATTGTTGTAGAATTATTTATCCTATTAAAATGCACTTCCACTTTTCTGTTCTCACTTTGATTTTTAGAATAGTTGAAATCCTTTCCAAATGATTTTAGTTCCACTTTATCCGCAATCTTAACCTTATTTTTATTAAAAAAAGCAAGCATCGTATTGACTCTTCGCAAGGCTAAATCTTTGTTGTATTTGCTATCATCTACACTATCGCAAAACCCTAAAATACTAACAATTTCTATATTTTTGTTGTCTATAACCCATTGATTTATCTTTATTTGAGATTCATTGTTGGGAATATCTTTATTAAAATCAAAAAAAACATCAAGTTTATTTTGGCAAAAACCAGTTATTGAAAACAATAAATAACAGAGTAAAAAACGCTTTTGCATTATTAATTTTCTAAAATTAAAATTTCTACTCTTCGATTAGCGGCACGTTCTCTTTCATCTTTTTCGGGCAAAGGATAAATTGGCGCTGAACTACCAAAACCTTTGTAGGATAATCGTGCTCTGTACACATCATTGGCAATTAAAAAATTGTAAATCGCTTTGGCACGTTGCGTAGATAAATCGGTTCGATCTACATTCATACAACACAAATGCCCTTGAATTTCGATTTTTAAAGCTGGATTTCTTTGCAGTACCAAAAGCAGTTCATATAATTTTCCGCGTGATTCAGGTACAACGGCATAGGTATTAATGATAAAATTAAGATTATCAATTTTTAGTTTTTCGCCAATTTTGGCATGTTCAATTTTTTTCATGAATTGTCTATCCAATTTGAATTCAGATTTTGTTCCGTTTGGATTTTCAAAAGCTAATTTTTCAGGATATTCTATTTCTATTTTTGGTTTTTCGGCTACGATTTGCATTTTAATACCAAGAATTTCCTCTTCACGAATGATATCTTTTTCGAGAATATAATAAATAGTTACTTTTCTATTTTCTGCTTTATTTTTTGATTGATTAAAACTTTCGCCAAAACTTCTTGTTTTAAAATCTTCTCTAATTTTGACATTATTTTTTACAATCTGAAAGACATAATCTACACGTTTTTGAGCTAATGTATCGTTGAAACCTGTTGTGCCATCTTCATCTGTATAACCATCGATGGCTACTATTTTATTGTTTTTATTTTCTGCAATCCAGTTAGTTAGCTTCTCTTTTTCTGCGGTAATTAATTCATGTTTATTGCTGTCAAAATGAAGAATAAACTTTTCTTGAGCATAAAAAAAAGTTGTAAAAAGAAGTAAAAAAAGAAAAACAAAAATAGTTTTCATGAGTTGTTTTAATAATAATGAAAGTTAAACAAAAATAGTATATATATAATTTGCAAAAAAATAGTACGTTCAAATCAATGATTTATTTATTTTTATAAATAAAAACTTTAGCAAATGAAACACTTTTTACTATTCTGTTTTCTAATTACAACCATTTCATCAAGTTCACAATCTTTGATACAATAAGTGAATTTAGGCAGTTTGATTACTTCACGTTCGTCTGTTTCTATTGGCGAAATTGTGATTGTACCTCAAAACCAATCGCAATCTAGTTCAGGAATTATTGGTGTTTTAGTGCAAACGCTCGAAGTTCCGCAATTGGAACTAAGCAGCACTATTACGGTTTTCCCAAATCCTACACAGCAACGGTTTATTTTAAAACAGAAACCAATCTTGTTGATGAGAAAGTTTCGCTTTTTAATTTATAGGGGCAATTAATCTCTGAAAAGAAAAATACAGCCGATAATGCCTTGGATTTATCAGAGCTTTCAACTGGCGTTTACTTAATTCAATTTACACACAAAAACATCTATACATTTAAAATTATTAAACATTAATTGTGAAGAAACTATTACTATTATCAGCACTTTTTATTTCGTTCTTGACATTTGCCCAAGTTCCTCAAGGAATATCGAATCAGGCAATTGCATTAAACAGTTCTGGAACTCCGATTGTGAGTTCTAATGTCAGAGTGAAACTTTCTATATTGGATGGTTTCAGCATCAGGAACTGTTTTATATTCTGAAACGCAATTAAAAACAACCAATGCACAAGGGTTATTCAATTTGGCTATTGGGCAAAGAACATTAGTTTCGGGAGCATTCAATACTATCAACTGGGGAACAAACTCTAAATTTTTAAAAGTAGAAATGGATGCTACAGGCGGAACAACTTATGCGACTGTTGGTACTACCCAATTACTTTCTGTTCCTTATTCTTTAGCAACCGATAGTTTAGTAACCTGTCCCAGAGAGGGAATTACCTTGGGTTCACCAAATGGAACGCCATACCAATTGACGGTTGGCAATAGTGGAAATTTATCGTTACCCACTTCTGGTTCAACGGTACTATACCAAACCAATTGTATTTGTATGGAACATTTAATAGTTTCAATGCAGCGACTGCTTAATAATTTAATAATATCAATCAAACATTTTTCGGAGACAAATATTTAACTGCCGGTAGTCCGTTGAAATTTTTAGCTGATAACTACGCTAGCTCGGTTGTGTAGGTTTAAATGCATCACAACAATTAGTTATCAGCGGTAGTGCTTATAATATCACATCAAATGGTTTTTATTATGTAAACGTTTACCATTCTACTGGAAACCCGATGTTATCGGATATAGGCAAATTTTCGCTAACCTTATACATTCAAACGACAGGAGCACCTTTTGCCCCAACCTACAATTCCTCAACAAATACGTTCTCTTTTACTGTAAATGGAATTACCAATACTAACAATACCTTTCAATTTTCCATAACAAATCCAAATGGTAGTGGTGTTGGCATTGGAAATGTTGGTGATTTTCTTAGAGATGGGTCTATTGATTTCGGAGGAACTGCAATAACTTTTCCCGGCACTACAACAACACCAAAAAATTTCAGAGTTGATTTGGTTATAAACTTTAACGGTTTCGGGACTTATACCATTACGCAGCTTGTTTAATTATCTTTATTAAAAACAAAAAAATCCCGCACAATGTGCGGGATTTTTTATTGCATGTTGTTATATTAGTTAACGTGTAAACAACAACTCTCTGTATTTAGTTAAAGTCCATATTTCGTCATCAACCACAAGTTCTAATTTATCGCAATGTTCTCTGATTACATCAAAATAGGGTTTTACTTTGTCACAATACATTTCTGCCATTTTTTGAGCATCCGTTAAAGCATTAGCGGTTTTACGAGCTTCCGTCATGGCCTCAACATTGGTATTGATTCCTTCGATATGAGCGGAAATTTCTTTGATAATTGAAATTTGTTCTTTAGCTACTTTCTCAAAATCTTTTCCGAAGATATCTTTCAAACCACGTACGTTTTCAATTAAGGTGTTTTGATACCGAATTGCAGTTGGAATAACATGGTTACGGGCAATATCCCCAAGAACCCTTCCTTCAATCTGGATTTTCTTTGTGTATTCTTCCAGTTCAATTTCGTAACGAGCTTCCACTTCAACATGATTCATTACATTCAAATCTTTGAATAAGTCTAATGCTTTTTTAGAAACTTTAGCTTTCAGAGCAGTTGGTGTAGTTTTATGATTACTCAACCCACGTTTTTTTGCTTCTTTTTCCCAAGCATCGCTATAACCATCACCTTCAAAAAGAATATTTTTTGTTTCCTTAATATATTCTCTTAATACATTAAAAATCGCTTCGTCTTTCTTTAAATCTTTTTTCTCGATTAAGGCATCGACTTCTTTTTTAAACGCTTTTAATTGTTTGGCAACAATAGAATTCAAGGTTGTCATGGCATTGGCACAATTAGCAGAAGAACCTACAGCACGGAATTCAAATTTATTTCCGGTGAAAGCAAATGGTGATGTTCTATTTCTGTCGGTATTATCCAAAATTACTTCAGGAATCTTTCCAACAACATTCAATTTTAAATCTGTTTTTTCTTCTGGAGACAATTTCCCTTTGGTAACGCCTTCTAATTCAGCTAAAACTTTCGTGAGTTGCTGTCCAATAAAAACGGATATAATTGCCGGTGGCGCTTCGTTTGCGCCTAATCTGTGATCGTTACTTGCAGTTGCAATGGCTGCACGAAGTAATTCCTCATATTCTTGAACTGCTTTAATTGTATTGATAAAAAATGATAAGAACTGTAAATTGCTCATTGGTGTTTTCCCGGGAGATAATAAGTTTACTCCGGTATCTGTAGCCATTGACCAGTTATTATGTTTTCCTGAACCATTTACACCTTGAAAAGGTTTTTCGTGGAAAAGTACTTTGAAGTCGTGGCGTTCTCCAACTTTTGACATGACATCCATTAATAATGAATTATGGTCAACTGCTAAATTGG
Source organism: Flavobacterium sp. (assembly GCF_025352015.1). Classification (GTDB taxonomy): domain Bacteria; phylum Bacteroidota; class Bacteroidia; order Flavobacteriales; family Flavobacteriaceae; genus Flavobacterium. Next base: position 2,298 of record NZ_JANXUG010000038.1, on the reverse strand, counting down.
TTTCTTCAAAAATTGGAGCCAATTCAAATTGGTTTGGCGCTACTTCATTATGACGTGTTTTTACTGGGATACCAAGCAGCATACATTCTTCCTCCAATTCACGCATATAATTCAGCGCTCTTGACGGAATGGAACCAAAATAATGATCGTCTAATTGTTGGCCTTTTGCAGAGGTATGTCCCAACAAGGTTCTTCCGGTCATAACGATATCTGGTCGAGAATTGGCTAAAGAAGCATCAACCAAAAAGTATTCCTGCTCCCAGCCTAAAGTGGCGGTTACTTTTTTTACATTTTTATCAAAGTATTTACAGACATCCGTTGCTGCTTCATCAACAGCATTTAATGCTCGTAAAAGTGGTGTTTTATAATCTAATGCTTCGCCTGTATAAGAGATGAAAACCGTTGGAATACATAAAGTAGTTCCGAAGATAAATGCCGGTGAAGTTGGATCCCAAGCTGTATATCCACGCGCTTCGAATGTATTTCTAATTCCACCGTTAGGGAAAGAGGATGCATCAGGTTCTTGTTGTACTAATTGTCCTCCACCAAATTTCTCAACAGGATCAGATCCATCATAAGATGTTTCAAAAAAAGCATCATGCTTTTCAGCAGTTGATCCAGTTAAGGGCTGAAACCAATGTGTATAATGAGTTACCCCTTTTGACAAAGCCCATTCTTTCATTCCCATCGCTATGTAATCTGCAAGCTTTCTGTCAATTTTAGTTCCGTGTTGGACAGCGTCTTTTACACCTTTGTGAGCATCCGAAGTTAAGAACTGCTTCATTGCTTTATCATTAAACACATTTGAACCGAAGAGATCTGATTTTCGTCCAGATTCTTCAAATTTTACTGGCTTTCTGCCTGATGCATCTTTTAATGCTTGGAAACGTAAAGTTGACATATATTTTATTTTTTAATATTATACCCTGTAAATTTGGTACAAATATAAAAATATTTTAGCTTAAAAATAACTATACCCTAATTTTTTTAGGGTATAGTTATAAAAAGCACTATAAAAAATAATTTTTTGAAAATGAATTTTAAATTTTGCTGATGTAATTTACTTTTTGAAACGATTATCTTTGTAAAAAAGAGCTTATGATAGTTTGGATTATATTTTTAGCCACCATTATACTTTTTTTAGCTTTGGATTTGGGTATTTTTAATAAAACCCCTCATATTATTACTTCAAAAGAAGCTGGGATTTGGACAGCAGTTTGGGTAACACTTTCTTTTGCTTTTTCTGGTGTTGTAAATTGGCTGTACAGTAATCATTACATTGCAAATCCTACGGGTATACAGCCATCAGTAGCAACCTTAAAATACATTACTGGTTATCTTATAGAACTATCATTAAGTATTGATAATATTTTTATTATTGCTGTAATTTTTGCTGCTTTCAAAATATCGCAAAAATACCAGCACCGTGTTTTATTTTGGGGAATATTAGGTGCTATTATTTTCAGGGGATTGATGATTTTTTTTGGGGTTATATTGATAAATAAATTTAGTTGGATGACGTATTTATTTGGGGGGTTTTTACTTTTAACTGCATTTAAAATGTTATTCAAAAAAGAGGAATCAGATTTTGAGCCAAAAGAATCACTAGTTTATAGAATTATTGGTAAAGTTATCCCGATTTCAAGTCATACAGAAAAAAAGCATTTTTTTATTAAAATTAATAATATCACACACGCAACACCGCTTTTTGTGGCTTTACTTGTTATAGAAGTGATGGATATGCTTTTTGCTTTAGATAGTGTTCCAGCCATTTTGGCAATAACTTCTGATCCTTTTTTAGTTTTTAGTTCTAATATTTTTGCAATCTTAGGTTTACGTTCGATGTATTTCTTTTTGGCTAATATGTTGGGGAAATTTAGTCATCTTGAATATAGCTTGATTGCTATTTTAACCTTTGTAGGTGTCAAAATGCTAATCGTTGATTATTATAAATTTCCAGAATGGCTTTCGTTAAGTTTCATTGCTTTTACACTTATAATTGGAATAATCGTTTCTATCGTAAGAAAAAATAGTGATATTAAATAAACGATTACTGTTAAGATAAAAATCTAATCCGCAATTGAGTTTGCTTAATTCAATACAATTTCATTAACCATTTGATTTTTAAAAACAATAATACTTTTTGTGCAACGCTATTGCAAATTCCAGTCATATTGACCACCCAATTCCAATTTAAAGTGACCACCTGATTCCAATTCAAAATGACCACCTAATTCCGGAGCAAAATGACCACCTCCATTTTTCATTAAAAACTACTTTTTTTCATCTGTTAATTAG
>NZ_JANXUG010000024.1 GCF_025352015.1 Flavobacterium sp. | reverse complement strand
CCATACTTTTTTGCTTTTTCGGATGTTATTCAGGATAATGAAACTATCTTGACTAGAAATTTTAGTTTGCGATTTGTTTGGAATGTTATAGCAATAAGTTGCGCCTTCTTTTATGGTATAAAAACTTGTAGTTCCAGAAGCCAGCATTTCGGCAACCCAAGACGCGGGCGAATAACCTTCGGCTTTCATTAATTCGATTCCTTTTTCAACTCCGATGGCATCCCAAATTTCGAACGGACCATTTTCCCAACCGAAACCTGCTTTCATAGCATCGTCAATTTTATATAACTCGTCTGTGATTTCTGGAACTCTATTCGAAACGTAAGCAAATAGTGACGACAATGATTTTCTATAAAATTCGCCTGCTTTGTCTATTCCGGTTACCAAAACTTTAAAACGATCAATTGGTTTATCGATGGTTTTAGTCAATTCTAAAGTTGCGAAAGAGGCGCGTTTTGCAGCTCTGTATTCTAAAGTATCTAAATCTAAAGTTAAAATTTCTTTAGCTTCTTTTTTGTAGAAACCTTGTCCAGTTTTGCTTCCCAGCCATTTGTTTTCCATCATTTTACTGACAAAATCGGGAAGTTTAAATAACTCGTGAGCTTCGTCGTTAGGACAATTTTCATAAATTCCGTTAGCAACATGAACCAAAGTATCCAGACCAACTACGTCAACAGTTCTAAATGTGGCCGATTTTGGGCGACCAATTACTGGACCAGTTAATTTGTCGACTTCTTCAATAGTAAGTCCCATTTCTTTAACCAAATGAAACAGACTTTGAATACCAAAAATTCCAATCCTGTTGCCTATAAACGCTGGAGTATCTTTCGCAACGACCGATGTTTTTCCTAAAAATTGCGATCCGTAATTGGTCAGGAAATCTAGTACTTCAGCAGAAGTTTGTGGTCCTGGAATGATTTCAAATAACTTTAAATATCGCGCGGGATTGAAGAAATGCGTGCCGCAAAAATGCTTCTGAAAATCGTCACTTCGTCCTTCGTTCATGAATTTTATGGGAATTCCAGAAGTATTTGAAGTTACTAACGTTCTTGGTTTTCTGTATATCTCGATTTGTTCAAAAACCAATTTTTTGATATCTAAACGTTCTACTACCACTTCGATAATCCAATCGTAATTGGCAATTTTGGATATATCGTCGGTGGTATTTCCGGTCGTTATACGACTAGCAAATTTTTGGTTGTAAATAGGCGTTGGACTACTTCTTAAAGCATTTCCCAAATGTTCGTTTACAATTCTGTTACGAACAGTTTTGCTTTCTAATGTCAAGCCTTTCTTTTCTTCTATTTCGTTTAATGCATTTGGAACAATATCCAAAAGCAATACTTCAACGCCAATGTTGGCAAAATGGCATGCTATGCCAGAACCCATTATTCCGGATCCGATTACTGCCACTTTTTTGATAATTCGTTTCATGTTTTTTTATTTGAGAGAAGAAATATTAGACTAAAAGATGATTGACTTTTTCATAAATTCGGATTCATCTATTATCTAATTTAAAAAATCTTCTTCTCTGCAATCAAATCATTTATAATGTCTGCAACTTCAACAAAATTTTGAAGCTTTTCTTCTGTTATATTTTTGCGAATGGTTTCATTAAACTTTAAAACTGTTTCTTTTGATTGTGTTCTTTTTTCTTTTCCAAATTCGGTGAGAAATATTAGTACACCTCTTCCATCATTTGGATTTTTCTTTCTTATTATTAAACCCTTTTCCTCCAAAGTTTTTAAAGTTCGTGTTAAACTTGTGGCTTCCATTCCCATTCTTGAGCTTATTGCTGTTGATGGCGTTCCATCGTCTTTGTCAATGCTTAAAAGAGCGAAGCCTACAGCCATTGAGCCATCAAATTTGGAGGCTTCTTCATTATACATTCTTGCCACTGCTTGCCACGTAGCTCGAAGTATATAATCAATGGTTTTATCTTTCATAAAAATCTATCTACTTAACAAATATACTTAAATTATTATGCATGCATACTATTTTAACAAAAAAACATTGCTTTTAAATTCATTAATAATAAAATTATACTTTTTGTGTTTGATCTATAGAAATTCATATTGTTTGTTAGCTAAAAAAACACGAAGGGTTTCAAATTTATTTTTGATTAGAAACAAAAAAAACTCACAGCATAACTGAAGTTTTTTAAATCTAATACTATTTAAGTTTCGAAACCTATTCTAACATGGTATGATACACATTCATTACGTCTTCATCTTCTTCGATTTTTTCTAATAATTTTTCTACATCCGCAACTTGAATTTCTGTAAGTTCTTTAGTAATTTGTGGAATTCTTTCAAAGCCCGACGATAAAATTTCGATGCCTCGATTTTCTAATTCTTTTTGGATTGCTCCAAAACTTCCGAATGGCGCATAGATTAATATACCATCTTCATCAGCAAAAATTTCTTCGGCACCAAAGTCGATAAATTCCAATTCTAATTCTTCAACATCTACGTTACTATTTGGGATACGAAAATTACAGGTATGGTCAAACATGAACTCAACAGAGCCTTGCGTTCCCATGGTGCCATTACATTTGTTAAAGTAACTTCTAATGTTGGCTACGGTTCTATTATTATTATCGGTTGCGGTTTCGATTAAAATTGCAATTCCGTGTGGTGCGTAACCTTCAAACAACACTTCCTTGTAATTGGCAGTGTCTTTATCGGATGCTTTTTTGATAGCACGTTCTACGTTTTCTTTCGGCATATTAGCCGATTTTGCATTTTGAATTACCGCTCTTAAACGCGAGTTAGCGTCAGGATTTGGACCGCCTTCCTTAACTGCCATTACAATGTCTTTACCAATTCGGGTAAAAGCCTTTGCCATGGCTGACCAACGCTTCATTTTTCTTCCTTTTCTAAATTCAAATGCTCTTCCCATTGCTAAAAAATGTATTTTGTATTGTTTTTATCGGCTGCAAAAATCAGGTATCTAATGCAAGCTTAAAATTTTGATTTTACTTTTTATAAAATGGCAATTTTACCACTATGGCTGCTACTTTATTATTGCGAATTTGAATGAAGATTTCGCTGTCTACTGTAGAGAAATCGGTTTTTACATACCCCATTCCGATTCCTTTTCCTAAACTTGGTGCCATAGTTCCCGAAGTTACAATTCCGATATTATTCCCGTTTGCATCTACAATTTCGTAATCGTGACGCGGAATACCTTTTTCTATAATTTCAAAACCAACGAGTTTTTTTGCAACTCCAGTTTCTTTTTGTTTTTTCAGGTTATCAGAATTGGTAAAGTTTTTGGTAAATTTAGTAATCCAACCCAGTCCAGCTTCCAAAGGTGAAGTGGTATCATTAATATCGTTGCCATATAAACAAAATCCCATTTCGAGTCTTAATGTGTCTCGAGCCGCCAGTCCGACAGGTTTTATTCCAAAAGGTTTTCCGGCTTCAAATATTTTATTCCAAACTTGCTCAACATCGGAGTTTTTGCAATAAATTTCAAATCCTCCTGAACCTGTGTAACCCGTGGCCGAAATAATTACGTGTTCAATGCCAGCAAAATCGGCTACTTCAAAATGATAATATTTTATCGCAGATAAATCTATAGAAGTCAAGGATTGCATCGCTTCAACTGCTTTTGGGCCCTGTATGGCAAGCAAAGAATATTCTTCTGAAATGTTTTTCATTTCCACACCTAAATCATTATGTGATGAAATCCAGTTCCAGTCTTTATCAATGTTTGAAGCGTTGACTACCAATAAATATTGGTTTTCTTTGATACGATATACGATTAAATCATCAACTATTCCACCGTCATTATTGGGCAAGCATGAATATTGTGCACGACCAATTTCCAACACCGAAGCATCATTAGAAGTTACTTTTTGAATTAAAGTCAATGCATTTTCTCCTGTTAATAAAAATTCACCCATGTGTGATACGTCAAAAACACCTACACCATTTCTAACTGTTTCGTGTTCGGCATTCACACCTTCATATTGCACAGGCATATTATATCCTGCAAACGGAACCATTTTTGCTCCCAGACTTTCGTGAATGTGTGTTAAAGCTATATTTTTCATTTTAATTTATAATTTAAATCAGGCACTTCGACTGCGTTTAGTGTGGCAGTTTGGAATTTAAAAGAGTTATTTTCTAACAAACGGCGGTAATAATTTACTCGAAACTTCGCCAAAACCTATTCGAACGGAGCTGTTTTCACAAAATCCTTTCATGATAACTGTGTCATTATCATTGATGAATTTTCGTTCGGTTCCATCGTTCATTTTAATGGGATTTTTTCCACCCCAAGTTAATTCAAGCATCGAACCAAAACTATTGGGAGTTGGACCAGAAATGGTTCCGGAACCCATCATATCTCCAGAATTGATTCGGCATCCGTTAGAAGTATGATGTGTCAATTGTTGGGACATAGACCAATACAGATATTTAAAATTGGATTTAGAAACCAAAGAGGCTGCTACATTTTCGGGTTCAATATATACTTCTAAATTGATATCGAAAGTATGTTTTCCTTTTTGTTGTAAATAAGGTAAGGGTGTTGGTTCTTGAACAGGTCCTTTGCATCGAAAGGGTTCCAAAGCATCCATAGTTACGATCCATGGAGAAATGGAGGAGGCAAAATTTTTGGCTAAAAATGGTCCCAACGGAACATATTCCCATTTCTGAATATCTCTTGCACTCCAATCATTTAGTAACACCATTCCAAAAATATAATCTTCGGCTTCGCTAATGGGGATGTTTTCTCCCATGATATTAGCATCAGTGGTTATAAAAGCAGTTTCTAATTCAAAATCTATCAATCGTGAGGCTCCAAAAACGGGTAAATTATCTCCGTTAGGTAATGTTTGTCCCATCGGACGGTGAACGGGAATTCCGGAGGGAACAATAGTCGAGCTTCTACCGTGATAACCTACTGGAATGTGCAGCCAGTTGGGCAATAAAGCATTTTCGGGGTCACGAAACATTTTACCTACATTGGTTGCGTGTTCTTTACTCGAATAAAAATCAGTATAATCGCCAATTAAAACAGGAAGTTGCATTTCGACATCTTCCATTTTGAAAATAATAATATCGCGATGTTCTTGGTTATCCCGAAGTGTTGCATTGTTTTGGTCAAAAATGTCACCAATTCTATTGCGCACCAATCGCCAGGTTTTTTTTCCATCCGATATAAAATCATTCAAAGTATCCTGCATGAACATATCATCGGTTAATTCGATTCCATCAAAATAATTCAATTGTTGTAACGCTCCCAAATCGATAGCGTAATCGCCAATTCGGGTTCCAATGGTGATGACATCTTCTTTAGTCAAGAAAACGCCAAACGGAATATTCTGAATAGGAAAGTCGCTGTCCTTGGGGACAGTAAGCCACGATTTTCGTCTGGGATTGTTGGTATCTAAAGGCATAATTAGTAGTTTAAGTTTGTTGAAAAATTCAGTAATCAAATATATCATTTACTATTAATTTACCAAACCATTTTTGTAATTTTGAGCACAATTAATAGAAATAAATTCAAATGCAACGCGACACACAAATTTTTGACCTTATTCTTGAGGAACAAGACCGACAAATTCACGGAATAGAACTCATTGCTTCAGAGAACTTTGTGAGCGACCAAGTGATGGAAGCGGCAGGTTCGGTGCTCACCAATAAATATGCTGAAGGATATCCAGGCAAACGCTATTATGGTGGTTGTGAAGTGGTAGATGTTATTGAGCAAATCGCCATCGACAGAGCCAAAGAACTTTTTGGTGCTGCTTATGTAAACGTACAACCGCATTCGGGTTCCCAAGCAAATACCGCAGTTTTTGCTGCTTGTTTAAAACCGGGCGACAAAATTCTTGGTTTTGATTTATCACATGGTGGCCATTTGACACACGGTTCTCCCGTAAATTTTTCAGGAAAATTATATTCTCCAAGTTTTTATGGCGTCGAAAAAGAAACTGGTGTGTTGAATTATGACACCATTCAAGAAATTGCCTTAAAAGAACAACCTAAAATGATCATCGCAGGAGCATCGGCATACTCTCGTGATATGGATTTTAAACGTTTTCGTGAAATTGCCGATAGCGTTGGAGCACTTTTATTAGCCGATATTTCGCATCCCGCGGGATTGATTGCCAAAGGTTTGATGAACGATCCAATTCCGCATTGTCATATCGTAACGACAACAACCCACAAAACTTTACGTGGGCCGCGTGGTGGAATTATCATGATGGGGAAAGATTTTGAAAATCCATGGGGATTGAAAACTCCAAAAGGTGAAATAAGAATGATGTCACACGTTTTAGATATGTCGGTTTTTCCAGGAAATCAGGGCGGACCTTTAGAACATATAATTGCGGCGAAAGCAGTTGCTTTTGGAGAAGCCTTATCAGATGAGTTTTTCACGTACCAAATGCAAGTCCAAAAAAATGCAAAAGCGATGGCGGCGGCATTCGTAAAACGAGGCTACCATATTATCTCGGGCGGAACAGACAATCACATGATGTTGATAGACTTGCGTAACAAAGAAATTTCTGGTAAAGATGCTGAAATAGCCTTGGGCAAAGCCGAAATTACAGTCAATAAAAATATGGTTCCCTTTGATGATAAATCGCCTTTTGTGACTTCAGGAATTCGAGTGGGAACACCAGCAATTACAACCCGAGGCATGGTAGAAAGTGATATGGAAACTATAGTTGATTTAATTGACCGAGTAATCTCCAATGCTGTGAATGATGAAATGTTAGAAGAAATGGCAGATGAAGTAAACGACATGATGAGCGAAAGAGCCATTTTTGTTTATTGAATATAGAAGGTGAAAGTCAAAAGTCATAAAGTCGAAAAGATTAGAAGGAATTTTATTGGTCGCAGAAATAGTTAAAACTATACATAATAGCGGATTTCACTTAAACTTAATAAAAAGAATAATCCTCGTAGAATTTCAGTCTGCCTGAATAAATTTATGAATTTAAAGTCCATATTGGTTTTATTTCCTTACTAGTTTCGGCTTTTGACTTTTAATCTACACAGTTCCGTGGAGTTATGCTGCGACTAGGGTCAAACTTTAAGACTAGATATATGGGAGTATTACGTTTAGAATTGCCAACAGACCCAAGATGGGTGAACATCGTTGAGAAAAACATAGAAGAAATTCTAACCGATCACGCGTGGTGCGAACAAAAAGCAGCTACCAACGCCATTACGATTATAACCAATAATTCGGAGTATGAAGATTTGGTTACCGATTTGCTGGCTTTAGCCAAAGAAGAATTAGACCATTTTGAACAAGTGCACACTATTATAAAAAAGCGTGGTTTAAAACTTGGTCGTGAGCGCAAAGATGATTATGTAAACGAGTTGGCGCAGTACATGAAACGAAGTAATACCGGAAGCAGAGTTTCAGGATTGGTAGAACGCTTGCTTTTTTCAGCTATGATTGAAGCCCGAAGCTGTGAACGTTTTAAGGTGCTTTCAGAAAATATCAAGGACGAAGAATTATCAGGATTTTATCGTGAGCTGATGGAAAGCGAAGCCGGACATTACAAAACTTTCATTACTTATGCCCGCAAATATGGCAAAGGCATAGATGTTGAAAAACGTTGGCGCGAATGGCTTGCTTTTGAAGCCGAGGTAATTGCTAATTATGGTAATAAGGAGACCATTCATGGGTAGTAGTACTTATACACTAATTTTTAGTAACTACCAAGCTATTTTTAGTGTTTACAAATTTTTAAAGTACCTTTTTTTTCGTTTGAATTTATTAGAACAACATAAACACCGAAAGGCAGGTTACTAGTGTCTAAAGTGTATGTAAAAGAATTCACGTTTTTTTTTCAATTCTTGCCCTAGATTGTTATATAGCATTAACTCAAAATTGTTTTCACTTTCATTTAGCATAAACGTGATTTTATCTATAAAAGGGTTTGGGTATGCCATAAATAAATGAGATTGTGTATTTTCATTAATACCTAAATTACAACTGGTAGCACTAAATAAAGTTGGTACTGAATTAAGAGTTCCGGCAGGATTTTAATACCGGGAATGGTAAATGGAAGTATCATTTTTAATACTTAACAATTCACCACCACCACCTTGATAAGTATCTAAATGTATGATTTGCCAATCGGTATCTGCGCCAATTTGGGTTGGGAACAAGATGTTATTATTGTTTCCCGTACCTAATCCTAGCTGATACCCATCATTTCTACCCCAACCCCAAATTGTTCCATTGGTTTTTAAACCTATTGTGGTGTATTGCGTGACTATTTTTTCCCAGTTAGACGCGTTTCCGATTTGTTCAGGTACTTCACTACTATATGTTGCTTGTCCATTTCCAAAATAGTACCCACCAGTAAGTGCTCCGGAAGTACCCCAACCCCAAAGAGTGCCGTCGTTTTTGATGCCAAAAAACATTGGAACACCTGTACCTCCACCTACCGCAGCGGTTTTCCATGTATTGTTTCCAATTTGGTGCGGAGAGCGGTAACTATCATTTAACGAAGCGTTTTGGTATCCGATACGTATACCATTACCGCCCCAAGTTAAGGTACCGTTAATTTTGATGGCACAGGATACGCCTGCAGATGACCTTGAAGCATAAACTTCTTTCCAGTCGGTATCTGTTCCTATCTGCAGAGGCGCGAAGCTATTTGCATTTAAGGGAAATGTGGGTATTCCAAAATTACCATCTTTATTATTTCCCCATACCCATAAAGTACCGTTGGTTTTGATGGCTAGAGTGTGTGAGCTACTAGTAACAACTTTTGCCCAGTCGGTATCCGTACCCAATTGCGTTGGTTGGGTGTATGGAGCATTGGTGGTTTGAGCCGCCGAACCTCCTCCGGCACCAGCGGTGATTCTTCCCCAACTCCACAGCGTTCCATTGGTTTTTATGGTAAGGGTAAAGGTTTCCCCTTGGGCAATGTTAGAAGTCCAATCGGAATCGGTGCCAAACTGAATAAATTCAGAAATGGTGTTGGTATTGCCTAATCCAAAGTAATCATTAGTATTAAATCCTTTTATCCATAATGTTCCCTCGGTTTTAAGCGTATAATATTTAAAAGCATGCCCTATAAAGTAGAGTAGCATTGCGCTGTGGTGGCTGTGCAGTAAAAAAGAATCGTTATGTAAAGTAGTGTTTTTTTCATGGGTTTAAATTTTAATGTAGTTGTGAAATTTTTGTACTAATTTATTGATTTATGGTTTACAAAAAGTATTTTGTGGTGTTTTTATAAATATTAAGGAACTTTTTTTATATGATTTTATTTAGTGAAATCGTTGTTTTCAAAGGAACAAAAACCTTAAAATAATTTCATACATTCGAAATAGTACATTCACAATTTTTATCTGACCTTGCCAGTTATTCCATTTTGGTTGTTAATAAATTAATCAATATTTTATTTAAAAAAGTAGGGCGAATGTACCTCTAAATGATATATTTGAAATCATATAATTTTGAATTATGAGAATTGAAACCGATATAAAATTGGGATTTAAAGATGTAATGATTCGTCCAAAACGCTCTACTTTAAACAGCCGAGCGCAAGTGAGTTTGGAACGAGAATTTAAGTTTCTGCACAGTACTTTAAGCTGGACTGGAATTCCCATTATGGCTGCCAATATGGATACGGTGGGCACTTTCGAAATGGCGTTGGCTTTAGCCAAAGAAAAATTATTTACCGCTATTCATAAACATTATACGGTGCAGCAATGGAATGCTTTTATCAAAGCTGCTCCCAGTGACATAAGCGATTATATTGCGGTAAGCACAGGAACAGGTAAAAATGATTTCAAAAAGATTGATGAAATTTTTGAGCACAATCCGCAGCTGAAATTTATTTGCATTGATGTTGCCAATGGCTATTCTGAACACTTTGTAGATTTTCTGCGTCAGGCTCGAAAACAATATCCAAACAAAGTCATTATTGCTGGAAATGTTGTTACAGGCGAAATGGTGGAAGAATTGCTTTTGGAAGGTGCCGATATTGTGAAAGTCGGCATTGGTCCTGGTTCGGTATGTACAACCCGAGTGAAAACAGGCGTTGGTTATCCGCAACTTTCTGCGATTATTGAATGTGCCGATGCTGCTCACGGACTTGGCGGACACATTATCAGCGATGGCGGATGCTCCACTCCGGGGGATGTGGCTAAAGCTTTTGGCGCAGGTTCTGATTTTGTGATGCTGGGCGGAATGTTAGCCGGGCATACCGAGAGTGGCGGCGATATGATTGAAATCAACAACGAAAAGTTCAAACAATTTTATGGTATGAGTTCAGAAACGGCCATGAAAAAACATGTTGGCGGCGTTGCTGAATATCGCGCCAGCGAAGGAAAGACTGTTCAAGTGCCGTTTAAAGGAAGTGTGAATGATACATTGCTGGATATTTTGGGTGGAATAAGAAGTACCTGCACGTATGTTGGTGCTTCCAAGCTCAAGGAGTTAACTAAACGAACTACTTTTATTCGTGTAATAGAACAGGAAAACCGAGTATTTACGAAATAATCTGCGGTTTATTTTTAAGTTTTAATCACCAAATCATATTTTTCCAAAAGTCCTTTCAACCCATCTGTAGAAAAAACAGCTTTCTTGACTTTGTTTTTTTCAGGGTCGATGGTGTAATCATAACTCGTGTAAAAATCAGTTTTGTGGGCAATCGTATCTATAAAAACAGCGCGTCGCAGATTGCAATGATCAAAAACGGCTTCGGTTAAATCGCTTGCCATAAAATCTACCGAAATCATACTGCAATTGATGAACTGCATTTTCTTTAATTTCAGCGCATAAAATTTGGCATAATCCAACAAGCAATCTTTGAAGTTAAACTCAAAAATTACTTGATCAGTCATCGCAAAATTAACCGCAGTAAAATCACATTTGGTAAACTGAACGCCGCGTAAGGATACATAATTGATTTTGGTATCCTTAAAATTACAATCAAAAAAATTGCAATCCACGAAACTCACGGTTTGGAAAATACAAGCTGTAAAATTGCAGTTGTGAAAGCTGCAGTTTTCATATTCCTTGTATTTAATATGGGCTTCGAGAAAGAAGACGTCTTCAAATTTCTGATTTAGTAAGTAGTCGAACAACATAGCTTTTTTTTTGAAGTGTAAATCTAAACATTTTAAGGAATTACTTTAACTCAAAATTAATAATCGTTGCAGCTCACTTTAACAGTTTATGTATTAATTTTATAACCTATGGAAAAAAATATAAAAAAAGGTTTTTTATTCAAAAAATATGAAGCACCCTATCAAGCGCCATTTGACAAATTATTTGAAATTTTTAAAGAATTAATCACACATACTTCGGGCGATTTTGAGGAAGCTATCGATTGGTTGCGACAGTTGGATGTAGAATATAAACTTACGGACTCTAGTTACACCATCGATGATTTTATTGAAGATTTAAAGAAAAAAGGTTACATCCGCGAGGAACTTAAAGACGATGGAACTTCGGGAACTGAAATAACAGCAAAAACAGAACGCGCCATACGGCAGCAAGCATTAGATCAAATTTTTGGTAACCTCAAAAAATCGGGGACAGGAAATCATAAAACCAAGTATTCTGGTGCTGGCGATGAGCAAACGGGTGAATTTAGAAACTACCATTTTGGCGATAGTTTAGAAAGTATTTCACTTACCGAAAGTTTGCGAAATGCCCAAATTAACAATGGTACCGATGAGTTTATGCTTACCGAAAATGATCTGGTGGTAGAAGATGCGCTATTCAAAGCCCAAATGAGTACTGTTTTAATGATAGACATCAGTCACAGCATGATTTTGTATGGTGAAGACCGCATAACGCCTGCCAAAAAAGTAGCGATGGCACTGGCAGAATTAATAACCACGCGTTATCCAAAAGACACTATTGATATTCTAGTTTTTGGAAATGATGCTTGGCCAATTGCCATAAAAGATTTACCGTATTTAAAAGTTGGTCCGTATCATACCAACACCGTTGCGGGATTGCAGCTAGCCATGGATATGCTGCGAAGAAAACGCAATACCAACAAGCAAATTTTTATGATTACCGATGGAAAACCAAGTTGCATTCGTGAAAAAAACGGCGAATATTACATGAACTCCAATGGACTGGACGATTACATTGTTGAACAATGCTACAATCAGGCCGCCCAGGCCAGGAAATTGCACATTCCGATTACTACATTCATGATTGCCAACGATCCTTATTTGCAACAATTTGTAAACCGTTTTACGGAAGCCAATCAGGGAAAAGCTTTTTATACGGGTCTGAAAGGACTGGGTGAAATGATTTTTGAAGATTATGAAACCAATAGAAAAAAGAAAATTAAATAGTTTTTGGGCGTTTCCCTTTGGGTCGGGCTTTTCGTTCCAATCTTTTTATTGTTTTGTCACATCGAGCGTCCTCGAGATGCTTTTTCTAAAACAATAAAAAGGATTTCCACTGCAATCTCTAACGCAAACTTTAGTACAAGATAAATATCAATTATAAAACAACATAAGAAAAGCAATGAATAATATAAACACACTAGGCGAATTAAAAGCATCAGGATACGTTTCCAGAAGTATTAAAGATGAATTGAGAGATAATTTGCGTGAAAAAATAAAATCGGGGAAACCCGTTTTTGAAGGTATTCACGGATTTGAAAACACGGTGGTTCCCGAACTAGAGCGCGCTATTTTATCACGACATAACATTAATTTACTCGGACTTCGCGGACAAGCAAAAACGAGACTTGCTCGAAAAATGATTGAACTTTTAGACGAATACATGCCAATAGTTTCTGGTTCAGAAATAAACGACGATCCATTAAATCCTATTTCACGATTTGCCAAAGATTTGATTGCAGAAAAAGGAAACGACACACCTATTTCATGGATTCACCGAAGCGACCGTTTTTCAGAAAAACTAGCAACGCCCGATGTTACAGTTGCCGATTTAATTGGAGATATTGATCCCATTAAAGCCGCAAATTTAAAATTGTCTTACGCAGATGATCGTGTAATTCATTTTGGAATGATTCCAAGAGCCAACCGTTGCATATTTGTAATCAATGAATTACCCGATTTACAAGCCCGAATTCAAGTGGCATTGTTTAATATTTTACAAGAAGGCGATATCCAAATACGAGGTTTCAAGTTGCGAATGCCCCTCGACATGCAATTTGTTTTTACAGCCAACCCTGAAGATTATACCAATCGCGGTAGCATTGTTACGCCATTAAAAGATAGGATTGGTTCGCAAATATTGACCCATTATCCAGAAACGGTAGCCATTGCAAGAACAATTACGGAACAAGAAGCGAAGCTCAACAAACAACAATCAGAAAGTGTTTATGTTCCTTCGTTGGCGAAAGATTTATTGGAACAAATAGCTTTTGAAGCGAGAGAAAGCGAATATATTGACAATAAAAGCGGCGTTAGTGCTCGGATGACGATTACAGCTTATGAAAATTTAATAAGCACCGCCGAACGCAGGGCTTTAAAATCGGGGATAGAAAAAACCACTGTCCGCTTATCCGATTTTATGGGAATTATTCCCGCTTTAACGGGAAAAGTAGAATTGGTTTATGAAGGCGAACAAGAAGGCGCAGCTGTGGTGGCACAACATTTAATAAGTGATGCCATTCATACTTATTTTCCAGCCTATTTTCCGAAGATTGAAAAACTTGAAAAAGATTTAGACAGCAGTCCTTATGCTAAAATCCTCGAATGGTTTTTTACCGAAACAGGTTTTGAACTTTTAGACGATGCTACCGATGCTGAATATAAAAAACAACTTGACGCGGTAATGCCGTTAGAGGATTTACTCCAAAAATACCAACCTACAATTGCCCACGAAGATAAATATTTCTTGAAAGAATTTGTACTTTGGGGTTTGGTAGAATATGATAAATTAAGTAAAGATAGAGTAGATACTGGGCACCAGTTTAAAGATTTGTATGGAAGTTACATCAGTAAATTATAGTTTATATAAATAATGAAGCCGTCTCAAAACAAAATTGAGGCGGTTTTTTATTTGGTGACCGCGTCTGGATTACAGCATATAAAACTTCAACTATCGGCAATTTTAGAAAATGCAATTGATTTGACAAACCACTAAATAAAATTAACGTTTTTCTTATCTTGGCACTTTCAAAAACAAATTTTCGTTTATGCCATTATTCCAAAATTCAGTTGTTACCAAACAATTACAAAGTCAAGATAAAACCAAATTGGTTTCTCAATGGAATGTTTTTGCAACTCATTTTCACAATCCAGCTATTCAAGAAAATATCCGCAGTAGTAAAGAAGAACAATACCAAGGCGAGTTTTTGATAGATTTGTTTGTAAACGTTTTGGGATATACCAAAAACCCAACCCCAAATTTTACGCTAACAACAGAATACAAGAACGTAAAAGACAGCAAAAAAGCCGATGGTGCAATACTCATAAATGATAAAGTTAAAGCCGTAATCGAGCTAAAAGGAACAAACACAACCGATTTAAACAAAATAGAAGTACAGGCATTTGGATATAAAAATAACCAACCCGATTGCGTTTATGTAATCACTTCAAATTTTGAAAAGTTGCGATTTTATATTGATAACGCAACCGAACATTTAGAGTTTAATCTTTTCAATTTAACAGAAAAAGAATTTGAATTACTCTATTTGTGTTTGGCTTATGATAACATTGCTAATGATATTCCAAAGAAGCTAAAAGAACAATCTTTAAGCAAAGAAAAAGATATTACCAAAGCATTATATACTGATTACTCACAATTTAAAAGCCAATTGCACCAAGATTTAGTAAAACAAAATCCTGGTTTTGATGCGTTGGAATTATTCAAAAAATCACAAAAATTATTAGATAGATTTTTGTTTTTATTCTTTGCCGAAGATAGACAATTGTTACCGCCAAACTCGGTGCGATTAATATTGAATGATTGGCGAGATTTACAAGAACGTGATGAGGTTGTACCGTTATACAGCCGTTTCAAAAAATATTTTGAATACCTCAACACAGGATTTAAAGGCAAACGATATGATGTTTTTGCCTATAACGGTGGACTTTTTAAACCCGATGCCGTTTTAGATAACATTGTCATCGATGACGAATTATTGTTTATACATACCGCTAAACTATCCGATTATGATTTTGCAAGTGAGGTTGATGTAAACATTCTCGGTCATATTTTTGAAAATTCTTTGAATGAATTAGACGAGATAAAAGCACAACTTGAGGGTGGAATAATTGACAAAGCAACCACCAAAAGAAAAAAAGACGGTGTTTTTTACACACCCAAATACATTACTAAATACATTGTTGACAACACTATTGGTAAACTTTGCATTGATAAAAAAGCCGAAATCAAAATAATTGAAGAAGACTATTTTACCGATAAAAAACGAACCAAAGTAACCAAACAACCATTATTAGAAAAACTAACAACGTATAGAAACTGGCTATTACAAATTACCATTTGCGACCCAGCGTGTGGTAGTGGTGCATTTTTGAACCAAGCGTTAGATTTTTTAATACAAGAACATCAATATATAGACGAATTAGAAACCAAAATAACAGGCGGAGGTTTTGTATTTCCTAATGTAGAAAAAAGTATTTTAGAAAACAACCTTTTTGGTGTTGATTTGAATGAAGAAAGTGTAGAAATTGCCAAACTATCGTTATGGTTACGCACCGCACAACCCAACCGAAAATTAAACGACCTTAACAATAATATTAAATGCGGAAACTCACTTATAAGTGATGTTGTCATTGCTGGAGAAAAAGCCTTTAACTGGCAAACGGCGTTTCCTAAAATATTTGACAAAGGTGGTTTTGATGTTATTATTGGAAATCCGCCTTATGGAGCTACTTTAAAATCAACTGATGTAAAATATTTTAGAGATGTATATTCAACTGTTATTGGACATTCAGAGGTTTATTATATTTTCACAGAAAAAGCAATAAAAACATTAATTAAAGAAAATGGATATTTAGGTTTTATTATTCCAAACGCTTGGTTATCTAATAAATATGCAAAGAAATTAAGAGAATTATTGATTGACGAAACCAAAATAGAAAAACTAATAAATTTCAATAAAAAGATAATCTTTGAAGATGCAAATGTTGAAACGGCAATAGTAATTTCAAAAATCAACCCTACAATTGATAATGTTGCTTTGGTTGGTCAGGATTTAGATTTATTATATGAATTCAAACAAAATGAATGGAAATCAAATAATGATTATCTCATCTCTTTTGCATCGGATAATACTATTGACAAAATCCTTAAAAAAATCAATTTAAGTGAATTTAAGTTAAGTGATAAATTAGACATTTCCAATGGATTTAAGCCATATCAGGTTGGTTATGGAATAAATCAAAACGGAGAACCTTTGAAAGATGAAGATGTAAAAAATAGAATTTATCATTCAAATACAAATGAAAATCAATTATTTAAAAACGAAATAAAAGGAAAAGGAGTTAACCGTTATAGTTTAAAATGGGAAGAAAGTTATATTAATTGGGGAAGTTGGTTAATGTCCCCGAAAAGCTCACATTATTTTGAACAACCTAAAATTTTAGTTAGACAAGTTATAAGTGATTATCTATTTGCTTATTTAGATAAAGAAAAATATTTTGCCGACCAATCATTATACGTCTGTACAAATTACAGAAATAAAGAAGAAGAAAGTTTAGAATTTTATCAATGTTTGTTAAACAGTAAATTATATGGTTTTTATTTCAGAAAATTTTATTCCGAAGAAGATGATTTATTCCCTAAAATAAAAGTGAATGAACTTAAAAATATACCTGTAAAAGATATTTCTAAAGAAAAACAACAACCATTCATAGAAAAAGCTGATTTAATGTTATCATTAAACAAAGAGTTACAGGAACAATCGCAAAAGTTTCAGAGAAACTTGCAAAGAGAATTTCAGTTAGAAACGTTGCCAAAAAAACTACAAGATTGGTATTTGTTGCCATATAATGATTTTGTAAAAGAACTCGAAAAACAAAAAGTAAAATTATCATTATCGCAAAAAGCCGAGTGGGAAGACTATTTTACCACCGAAGCCACAAAACTAAACACCATAAAAAACCAAATAAAAACCACCGACAAAGCCATTGATACGATGGTTTATGAGTTGTATGGCTTGAGTAAAGAAGAAATAAAAATCGTGGAAGAATCGTAGTTTTAAAAATGATGTGTAACGATTTTTATTCACGAACACCAAAAAAATAATAAAAAAGCGTGAGTAGATTGAAATAGTTGAAAAAAGTTAATAATATTACACTAAAGTTTGCAAATTGAAAACTTTATTTTATCTTTGACAAATGAAAGTCCTTGTTAAGAAAACATTACATTATTACATAGACAAATATCCAATTGCAGAAAAGCAAATAAACATTTGGCACAATGAGTTTTCAGAATTGGCTTTTAGCAATTTCAACGAACTAAAAAAAGTTTATGGAAATGCAAGTATTGTAAATAACAACAGAGTTGTATTTAATATTAAAGGTAACGATTTTAGATTAGTTGTTTCAATTAACTTTCTACAACAAACGTGTTATTTAATATGGTTTGGAACGCATAAAGAATATGATAGAATCAATGTTGAAACAATTGCTTTTGATACCAATATACTCAATTTTATAAAAAAATAAATTATGAACTGGAAAGTATTAAAAACCGAAGAAGATTATAACAAAGCATCTTTGCGACTTATGGAAATTTTCCACGCTGAACCCAATACACCCGAATTTGATGAATTGGACTTGTTGACTATTTTAGTTAAAGATTATGACGATAGACATTACCCTATGCCTGAACTTGATGTTTTGGAAGTTATCAAAATTAAAATGCAAGAAATGGGTATGAAAAATAAAGATTTAGAACCAATCATAGGAAGCAAAGGACACGTTTCTGCAATATTATCGGGCAAACGTGAAATTACTTTAAAAATGGCTCAAAAACTTAAAAATTATTTTGGTATTCCAGCCGAAGCATTTTTGCATAGTGCTTAAAGAAAATAGTTATGGGCAAATTTGGATTTTCATTTTCATTAAATAGATTGTTAGGTATAACACAAGCAAAACAACGATTTGCAAGAACAACAGGCATACCAACCACCAAAAACGGTATGCAACGAAAAATTGGTTCGAGTATTTGGAAACTGTTTTTTAAATAGAGAGAAAGCTAAAAATGTAAATTGTTTTGTTTTTTGTAATTATATTTTGTTTTTCAATAATTAGTAATATTTTTGTGTAAATAAATAAGTATGCGAATAGTTAGTTTCAAAAGAATAAAAGAGTTTTCAGAAAAATATAATGATGCTGAAAGCCCTTTAAGTCTTAAGTACTATACAGTAACATCAAAAGAATGGAACTCGTTAAACGATATTAGAAACGATTTTAATACCGTTGATTTTGTTGGTAACCATCGTTTTTTTTTTAACATAAAAGGCAATATTTATAGATTAGTTGCTATCATTTCATTTAACGCAAAAAAAGTGTACATACGGTTTCTTGGAACACACTCGGAATACGAAAAAATAAAAGACATTAAAAACATTTAGCTATGATACAAACAGAAAAAGAATACAACGCAATTGTAGAACGAATTGAAATTCTTATACAAAACTCTGAAAATATCGAAAACCAAGATGCACAAGGATATATTGAGCTAAATATACTATCTGAACTTGTGGCAAATTTTGAAGAAAATCATTACCCAATAAAAAAACCTACGCTTGTTGAAACAATGAAGTTAAGAATGTATGAGCGAGGTTTAAACCAAAAACGACTTTCGGAACTATTAGGAGTTAGCACGTCAAGAGTTAGCGAGTATCTAACCGGCAAAAGTGAACCACCTTTAAAAACAGCAAGAGATATAAGCCAAAAATTAGACATTGACCCAATGATTGTTTTAGGTATTTAATAAGACCATTTCAAACTTATGACAAAAGCAATAATTAAGTTTTTCAAAACTATTACGATAGTGAATATCATTACGAATTTGAGTTAAAATTTTCTGTTTATGATTTAATTGCTAGAGTAGGCATTTTAGCGTTGTTACTTTGGTGGTTTATAAAGTAAAAATGAAACATAATTATTGACAAAAAAACAACGTTTTTAATATTAGCAATACAAAAATCGTACAAATATTAAATTAATAAATCCTTAAACTACTGATTAAAAGTATATTTAAGGATTTATTTAGTGACCGCGGCTGGATTCAAACCAGCAACCTCTTGAGCCGTAATCAAGTGCGCTATTCAGTTGCGCCACGTGGCCTTTTTTGTGAGTGCAAATATAGCTAATACTATTAAATTCGCAAATGAATAGTTAAATTTTTTTTGAGATACTCAAAGCTCTCGCGGTAACATAATACCGCCACGCAAGGAGTGCTTTTTGCCATTTTTTGGCTTGCTCCAAATCCAATTGCTGCTTCGTGAAACTTGGTAATAAAACTTTGTTTACTTTGGCTAATAGTTTATACATCGTTTAAGATTTAGGTAATTTTCGTGTTTCCAATTTTAATTATTACTTCTAGTTTAAAGGCTTCGTACGTTATAATTTGTAAACAAATTTTCAGCATTGATCACGCTACTTTATTTTCCTTTCGAACCAAACGAAAAACCCAAATGCCCGAAAACATTCCCAGTATACCTAGCATTCCCATAAAAAACCAGTTCATTTGATACCCATAATAAGCTATAATTTCCATACCTACTTTAGCGCTTAAAATGTGCGCCAAACTAAAACTCATCGTATAAATAGCCATGTATCGCCCTTCATGACCTTTGGGAGCTCGACTTAATGCCACCGAGTTTGAAAATGGAAAAGCAAACATTTCACCAAAAGTCATGAACACCATCATAATAATTAGTATTCCAGCCCAAGTATTAAATAACAACAAAAATAAACTAATACCCATCAGCATACTTCCAGCGGCAACCACCTTGATTTTGCTTATTTTGTGATGCTCAACATAACTCACCAGCGGCATTTCTAGAAAAAAAATAAGCAAGCCATTCATCGTTAGTAATAATCCGGTTTGAAGCTCTGTTAAATTAAATTGCTCTTTGTGATACAGCGGAATAGTAGTAAACACCTGAAAAAATAATATACCAGTAACCAAGCATCCAAAAAGAAATATCCAAAAAGGTTTGTCTTTAAAAACCGAGTGTGTCAAGACATTATCAGGATTTTGTTTGTCAATAAATTTAGACTTCTTTTTCTCTTTTACCAAGATCCAAAAGATAACAATAGCACCAATGCACGTGCCTCCGTCTACCCAAAATAATCCTCCATAACCAATACTCATTATAATAAAGCCACCCAAAGCAGGACCAGCCGCAAAACCCAGATTTATAGCCAATCGGACTAGCGTTAAAGCACGCGTTCTATTTTCGGCTTTAGCGTACGCTCCAAGCGATACAAACATAGCAGGACGAAACATATCCGCAATAACCATCAGAACAAACATTCCTACACACAATCCAACGAATGTGGTAATCAATTGTACAAAAAACAAAAGTATACCCGTAGTGAACAAACTAAAAATCATGATTCTGTAAAAACCAATTTTGTCCGACAGTTTGCCGCCCAGCCAAGAACCAATGATAGAACCACTACCAAAACAAACCATAATCCAACCCACTTGGCTATACGAAAAATGCAAATCCTCTTTCAAATATTTCGAAAGAAAAGGCAACACCATCGTACCTGCACGATTTATAAAAGTGACAAGCGTAAGAATCCAAATTTCTCTCGAAAATCCTCTAAAGTTGTTGATGTAACGTCGAAAAGCAGTTTGAAGCATTGCTCAATAATTGATTAAGCAAATTTACATTGTTTTTTGAAGCTATTTCCAGCTATCCATTACAATCTTCTTAGTGCTTTACCACATCTACAGCAGTAAAGATGTTTTTACCAAAGCACTAAAAAGGATTTCCATTGCTATCTGGGCTAAAAACCTATATTAATTCCACAAAATTTGTCGTAATATTTAAAATCTGTCTTATTTTTACAAATGAATTTTTTCAACCTCCATACCCACACATTTACCAGCAATCCCGCCATCACAGAGATGGTCAATCAATATCCTTGGGAGTTCGATGCCAGTATTCCCAAGTATTCGATAGGAATTCATCCTTGGCACATCAACAAAGACCGCCTTGAGTCCGATTTACAAACAATAACCTCAAAATTATCTTCAACATCCTGTTTAGCAGTTGGAGAATGCGGATTAGACAAACGCAGCGTTGTGCCTATGGATTTGCAAATAGCCGTCTTCGAAAAACAAATTGCCCTTGCAGAACAGTTTCAAAAACCGTTAATCCTGCATCTCGTTGCCGCCTTTGATGAACTCATAATTATCAAAAATCGATTGAAAATAAGTGTTCCCATCATTATTCATGGTTTTTCAAAAAGCGAGCAACTAGCCCAAAAATTGATCGATAGCAATTTTTATCTCTCTTTTGGAAAATACCTGCTGCGCAATCCACAAGTAGAAGATGTTTTTAAAACAGTTCCCAACGACAGATTTTTTCTAGAAACCGATACGATTACAGAAACACTACAAGATGTTTATCTTTTGGCCGCACACATCAAAAAAATGACACTATCCGAAATGCAATATCAAATAAAGACCAATTGGGAGAAACTATTTTAAACCCTTTAAAACCAATAGCAAAAATCTAACATTTTGTTTATTTTTGCCACCACAACAACCCCCAGTATGAAAAAATGGCAAGAAAGAACAGCACTCTTATTTAAAGAAGAAGGCTTACAAAATTTACAAAATGCTCATGTTATGGTCGTCGGGCTTGGTGGTGTAGGCTCCTTTGCAGCCGAGTTTTTAGCGCGTGCTGGCGTAGGAACTATGACTATTATAGATGGCGATAGTGTAGATATTACAAACATCAACCGGCAATTACCCGCGCTGCACTCCACAGTGGGAATGCCAAAAGTTCAGGTTGTTGGCGACAGATTATTGGACATCAATCCAGACTTAAATTTGATACGCATCGAAGAATTTCTTACCCCCGATAGAGCCTTTGAAATCGTAGACAAAAAGTTTGATTACGTTTTAGATTGCATCGATAGTATCACACCCAAACTAAATCTAATCATAGCCTGCAAACGAAAAAGAGTAAAAATTATTTCAAGTATGGGTGCCGGCGGAAAAACAGAAGCAGCTAAAGTAAAAATTGCAGACATCAATAATACCGCACAATGTCATTTGGCAAAAACAATCAGAAAGCGTTTAAAAGCACATAAAATAGACAAACTAAAAGTAGTTTTTTCATCTGAAATTCAGGACGAAAGCAGTCTAAAAATGACCGATGGCACCAACTACAAGCGCTCTTTTTACGGAACAAATAGTTATATGCCCGCACTTTTTGGCTTGTACGCCGCAGAAACCGTCATCAGATATTTGCTCAAAAAACCCGATTAGTTCAAAAGGAGAATTCAATAGTTATTTTAACAGCCCCAATTCATAAATTAAATCTTACAATATAAAAAGGACATTTTTTTTGTACGAAAAGTATATGGTAAATTGCAAAGTATGCTGAACCCCTTTTTTTAAACAAAATATCCAATTAAATTAAGATAATTTTTTTTAGGTTTCTCGGGTAAAATTTGAGATTACTTACTAGCAGATATTGTCATCAAAGATTTTAACGAATAAAATTATGAAAAAATAAGGAATTTTAATTAACCAACAGCCGTTTTATAAACCTTCAAACAGCGTTCTCGTGCTTCTTTATGATCTACAATCGTCGCAGGATATGCTTCAGTTGAAAACTCGGGAATCCATTTTTTTACGTAAACCAGTTCTTTATCAAACTTTTTTATTTGTTCGGTAGGATTAAAAATTCTAAAATAAGGCGCAGCATCAACGCCGCTTCCTGCCGCCCATTGCCAGTTTCCAACATTACTGGATTGTTCATAATCCAGTAATTTGATGGCAAAATAAGTTTCACCCCAACGCCAGTCTATTAATAAGTGCTTGCATAAAAAACTTGCCACAATCATCCGCACGCGGTTGTGCATGTGTCCAGTAGCATTAAGTTCGCGCATGCCCGCATCCACAAAGGGATAACCCGTTTGACCATCACACCATTTTTGAAACATAACTTCGTTGTTGTCCCAAACTATAGCGTCATATTTAGATCTAAAACTAGCATTAATCGTATGTGGAAAGTGCCACAGTATTTGCATAAAAAACTCACGCCAAATGAGTTCTTTCAAAAAAGTTTCATTGTTACTTTCCAATGCTTTTATAACCATTTTTCGGACAGAAACGACACCAAAACGCAGGTAGACTCCTAAAAATGAAGTTTTATTCAATGACGGAAAATTGCGAGTAGCTTCATAATTGTCTATCAAAGAAGTAGAAATATCAAAAGGAGTAACCTTGATTACAGAATTTTCAAAACCAATGTCAAACAAACTCAAAAAAGGGTAGGAGTGATGCGTTATATTCGAAAGTAATTCTTCTGATTTGTAATGTATAAATGGCGACTTTTTTAAGTTTTCTTTCCATTTATTCGAATACGGAGTGTACACTACATATGCCGTTCCATCATCTTTAACGACTTCATTTTTTTCAAAAATAACCTGATCCTTACTTGTTTTAAATGCGACCTCATATTTTTTGAATAAAAGGTTTAATTCCAAATCACGCTTGCGCGCGTAAGGCTCATAATCGTGGTTTGTATACACAGTTTTGGTATCGTTTTCAGAAAGGAATTTTTTGAATATTTCTTGAGGTTCTCCATAAAAAACAGCCAATGATTTCCCTATTTTCTGCAGTTGGGCTTGAATTTTTTCTAATTGTTTATGGATGAAGCCCACTCGGGCATCGTCTTTGGGTAATTCAGAAAGTATATTTTTATCAAATATAAAAATCGGCAGTATTTCTTCACCACTTTGTAAAGCGTGAAACAAGCCAACATTATCCTCTAATCGCAAATCACGTCGAAACCAAAATATATTCATTTTTTTTATTTAAAAATAAGATAAAAGATAAAAATTGTTATAATTAGTTTGATTTAAAAGGATGTCTATTTTAAATGAAAACCAACTAAAACTAATTTAACCATTAACAAGTAAGCTAGACATCCCACCGTCTACATGGAAAATTTGACCCGATATCCAGGAGCTTTTATGGTCTAATAAAAAACTGGCCATTTGCGCAATATCTTGTGTAGTTCCCACCCGTCTTAAAGGATGACGCAACCCTGATTTGTCTTTTTTTTCATCATTGTTCAAAAATTTGTCTGCTAATGGTGTATCAGTTAAGGACGGCGCAATTACATTCACTCTAATTTTGGGAGCATATTCAGCAGCCAAAGCTTTAGAAAAACCTTCGATAGCACCCTTTGCCGCAGCTACACTAGTATGAAAAGGCATTCCCATGGTTACCGCTACAGTACTAAACAAAACAATACTTGATTGCTCTGAAGCAATAAGTTTAGGTAAAACACTTTGAACAACTTTAACCATCGAAAAAAAATTAACGTGCATATCACTTTCAAAAGTTTCTAATTTAAGTCCTCGAAAAGGTCTTAAATTTATACTTCCCGGACAATATACCAATCCATCTAAAACTTCGGGTAAAGTAGTTAGATCTAAAGAATCTGTGGTAGCATCAAAAGGAATGTGAACAACGTTTAAATTTGCTAAATTTTCATGGGTTCTAGAAGCAATAAAAACTTTGTGATATTGTTGTAATTCTTTTGCTAATTCGTACCCAATCCCGTAGGATCCTCCAATTAATAGTATGTTTTTCATTATTTTGTTATTCTAAAGAACGAAGTAATTTCATCCTTCAATTAATTTACGATTTAAATTCTCCAAAAAGTTCAATTAGTTTTGCTTCACGAAAATCAAAGATTTCTTTAAGCTTTGGTTTTACCAAAAACGGATGTACCATTTGCCCAAGAATGCCCATAGGAACTTTATAATCTACGATGTCTTCCATTTCAACGCCACCCGGAATTTCTTTTAAAAAGTGTTTGTGATGCCACAAAGCATAGGGACCAAAACGTTGTTCATCAACAAAATATTTTTTGTCTTGCACGTGGGTAATTTCAGTAACCCATTTCATCGGAATTCCTAAAACTGGCGTAACAATGTATTGAATAATTTGTCCTGCAAACATTGCTTTTTCATCTCCCGAAAGGGTTTTGAAACCCATATAACTGGGTGTAATTACCTTTAAGTTTTTTGGATTTGATAAAAAAACCCAAGCCTCTTCAAGGCTGATAGGTAATTTTTGTTTTGTATGTAAAGTGTAGATTTTCATATTAAAATTTTTCAAAGATATAATTTATTGTTTAATAAAAATGATAATAAATTAAACAAAATATATTTAGGTTATTCTTAACATTTACACATTTGTAGTATTTGTAAATTTGAAAAATTATAAAAAACAAACTCATGAAAAAAATTATTTTTGTATTAACTTCAATAATTGCTACTTATGTGCTGAATGCACAAGTAAAAACCCCGCAGCCGAGTCCGCACGCTACCCAAACGCAAGTTGTTGGTTTGACTGATGTAACCATTGATTATTCAAGACCAGGTGCTAAAGGAAGGATTGTCTTTGGCGATTTGGTGCCTTTTGGTAAATTGTGGAGAACTGGCGCCAATGCCAATACTACAATTACTTTTAGTGAAGATGTAATTATTAAAGGTAAAACCCTCAAAAAAGGAAAGTATGCATTGTATACGACACCAAAAGCAGATATGTGGGAAGTTATTTTTTACACAGACTCTGACAATTGGGGAACTCCAGATAATTGGGATGCTAATAAAGTAGCTGTCTTGATAAATGTTGACCCAATAGCACTCAATAATTTCGTAGAATCATTTACAATCACTATTAATAATTTGACCAATGATAGCGCAACACTAGATATCGCATGGGAAAAAACAATGGTTTCTTTAAAGTTTGAAGTTCCAACGCAAAAAACGGCCATGGCAAGTATTGATAAAACTTTGGCTGGACCAGCAGCTGGTGATTATTTTTCGGCTGCGCAATATTTTTTTCAGTCTAATGGTGATCTAAATAAAGCATTAGAATACGTAAATAAAGCGCTATCGATGGTAAAACCTGGCGAAGATATTCCGTTTTGGCAGTTGCGTCTAAAATCATTGATACAAGCTAAATTAGGCGATAAAGCTGGTGCTATTATTACGGCAAAATCATCATTGGCGGCAGCAGAAAAAGCAAAAAATAACGATTACGTTAAAATGAACAATGACAGTATAAAAGAATGGACTAAAAAATAATTCTGAATTTAAAATAAGTAATTGAATATGCTCCAATAAGTTAGACACTATTTGGGGCATTTTTATGGAAAGAAAAGTTAAGTATGATTATGCATTTAGTGAAGAATGTGGAAAATTGTAAATAGTTACCATAAAAAAACTCGCTAAAAAGCGAGTTTTAATACTAATAAATTCTAAAACTTACTTCATTTTTCCGTTGACCGATGCGATTGCACCACCAACTGCAGCTGCCATAACAATTGAAATTACAACTCCAATGGCTATCACTTTGTAATTGGGTGTTAGTGTAGATTCATTGGCAAAGAAGCCCGAAATTAATCCTTGGAATAATCCAATAATGGCTCCCGCTTTTAATCCAGTTGTCAAATTGGTAATAGAGGTGAGTCCTGTGAAAAGATAAGAAATAAAGAAGCCAAAAGCAAAACATCCAGCTGTAATCATTCCCATATTCATGGTGCTATCATTCATGGGGAAGGTATCTTTGAAAATCATACCATAAAATAGCCATCCCAATAGCCAATCCACAATTCCTCCGACAATTCCACCGACAATAAATTTCTTTAAATTCATAATTTATATTTTTTATTGGTTAATACTATAAAAGTATCTAATATTAAACAATTGTTAAATTTTAACATAATAAATTATTAACTATTTAAAAATCAATATTGTTAATAACGTTTATTGCAACTGATGACTTTTTTGTTTTTTGAAAGTACCATTATTTACGTCGTTTAAAAAGCTAATTACTCCGGGGAAATAATGCAGTTGATCATCATATTGTGAACAATGACTTCCGTTAGGACAATATAAAAAGCGACCATTTTGAACTTCATTCGAAATCCATTCCATGTGTTTAGGATCCATAGTGTCATATTTTGAACCAATTACTAATGTTGGAATGGTTAAAGTTTTTAGTCGTGCAGTTACATCCCAATTTTTCAAAGTAGCATCACCGGTAATTCCAAATTCGCTTGGACCTTGCATATAAACGTACACGTTAGGGTTCAAATGTTTAAACGCTCGGTTTATAGATTCTGGCCATTGCTCAATTGGTTTTCTTAAGATGTGTTCCGAATAATAATATTTAAAAAGGATTTCCATATACTTTGGATTTTTATAATCCTTGTTTTTTTCGAAGGTTTTTATTTGGTCAAATATTTCTTTCGGAAGTTGTGGTCCTAAAACATCTTCGGCATATTTATTATAGGCGGGAGCATTTGCCATCATGTTGGAAATGATTAATCCTTTCAGGTTTTTTTGGTATTTTAAGGCATATTCCATGGCAAGAATTCCTCCCCAAGATTGTCCCATCAGATAAAAGTTAGAATTATCTAGTTTCAATGCTTTGCGGACTTGTTCTACTTCTTCTACAAAGCGTTCTGTCGTCCACAAGCGGTTGTCATTAGGTTGGTCGCTGTAGTAAGAACCCAATTGGTCGTAATAAATATATTCAATACTTTCTTGAGGAAAATAACCGTCTAACGATTCAAAGAATTCGTGCGTTCCGCCTGGACCACCGTGTAGCAAAAGAACTTTTATTTTTGGGTTGTTACCTACAGTTTTTGTCCAAACATTAAACGTACCAATAGGAGTAGAGATTGGAATCATCTTGATACCTCCTGTGGATTGGTCATCTCTTTTAGAAAAATCAAGATAACGCTCTTTTATTGTATCTACTGGTTTGTTTTCTTTGCAGCCCGAAAATAAAATTACTAGGAACAAGCTGCTTACAAATATTTTTATTTTCATGGGTAAATTTTTTTAAGGTTTTAATTATATATTTTTTGGTACAAATTTTTATACTTTTCCATCACAACTTTGCGCTTTAATTTCAAAGTAGGCGTAAGCTGTCCGCCATTAATCGACCATACTTCTGGAGTTAGTTCAAAACGTTTTATTTTTTCCCAATTGCCAAATTTTTCATTGATTCTTTCTACTTCTTCTTGAATTCGCTTAATAACTTGGTCATTCGAAACAATTTCTTCATTGGTTTTACCAATAATGATGTGATGTCTTTTTGCCCATTCCTTAACAAAATCAAAATTTGTCTGGATAAAAGCTGCTGGCATTTTTTCGCCATCCCCAATCACCATAATTTGTTCTATAAAATGCGATTGTTTCATAGCGTTTTCAATTATTTGAGGTGCAATGTATTTTCCTCCCGAAGTTTTGAACATTTCTTTCTTCCTGTCGGTAATTTTTAGAAAACCTTCCGAATCTATCTCGCCAATATCCCCCGTATGAAAAAAGCCGTCTTTGATTACTTCGTTCGTTAGGATTTCATCTTTGAAATAGCCCATCATTACGTTGGGACCTTTGCAAAGAATTTCACCATCAGTGGCAATTTTTATGGTCACATTTTGAATTACTTTTCCAACGGTACCCACTTTAAATCCGCTATTTCTAACATCGTTAACTGTAATGACAGGAGAGGTTTCAGTCAAGCCATAACCTTCCATAACAGGCATTCCTGCTGCGGCAAACACTCTAGTAAGTCTAGTTTGTAAAGCAGCACTACCCGAAACCATTACCGTAAGGTTGCCTCCCAAACCTTCTTGCCATTTGGTAAAAATTATTTTGCGAGCTATTTTTAATTGAATTTCATACCAAAAACCATTGGTACCATAAGGTTCGTAATGCAGTCCTAAATCGATTGCCCAAAAAAACAGTTTTTTCTTTATACCGGTTAATTCCGCTCCTTTAGCATATATTTTATCATACACTTTTTCGAGTAATCTTGGCACTACAGAAAAAACGGTTGGCTTTACTTCTTTGATATTATCAGAAAGTTTATCAATAGATTCTGCAAAATAAATCGACACCGAATAATATTGATAGATGTACAAAATTACGCGTTCAAAAATATGACAAATAGGAAGAAAACTCAAGGCAACACTCGCTCCTTCTTCGAAAGGAATTCTTGGCGAACTATCCAGCACATTGGATACGATGTTATTGTGAGATAGCATAACTCCTTTTGGTTTTCCTGTGGTTCCAGATGTATAAATTATTGTGGCTAAATCTGTTGGTTTAACATTATTTTTTCTTTCTTCAACTACATTTTGATTTGTTTCATCAGCACCTAACTCTAGTAATTCTCTCCAATTTTTACAACCTTCTAGATCATTGAATGAATAAACTTCTTTCAAATTACTTAAATTGTTTTTAATCAGATTTACTTTTTTGAGTACTTCATCATCTGATATAAAACAGTATTTAGATTCACAATGACTTAAAATATATTCATAATCTTCTTCGGAAATAGTGGGATAAATGGGTACATTTTGAGCACCAATTTGTAATATTCCAATATCCATAATATTCCATTCGGTTCTATTATTAGAAGAAATAATGGCAATTTTATCATTGGGTTGAACCCCTAATCGTAGCAATGCTCTCGAAATGGTGTTGGCTTTATTTATATATTCTTGAGTAGAGGTGGCAATCCATTTGCCGTCATATTTGGTAACAAAACAATTAGGAATATTATTTTTTTCAAGCTGGTAATAAGGAAAGTCAAAAAGCCTTGTAATTTGAATCATTGCTTAAATTTTAATGCAAATTAATTAATATTAGTCTTATTCACAATATTAATTTAAAATATAAAAAAGATAGGTCTTAAATATGTAGTTTTGTCACTTTTAATTTTACTTTTAATGAATAAATACCCAAGATTTCAGGAGTATAAAGTAGTAGCTTACAGAATTTTATTGGCTTACGCTTTTTATTTTGTGGCAAGAGTTTTATTTTATTTTTACAATAGCTCTTTAATAAAAGTTGGCAGCTTTTCTGATTTTCTAAAACTGTGTTTTCACGGATTGGCTTTTGATACTACTGCCATAATATATGTAAACGGGTTGTTTATTTTGCTGTCTATTATTCCTATACTGTTTAACACCAATAAGAAGTTTCAGAAGTTTTTATTCTATTTGTATTTTGTCACCAATTTGCTTGCGTATGCTACTAATTTTGTTGACTTTATTTATTATCGGTATACCTTCAACAGAAGTACCATAGCTTCCCTTGATACCCTTGAAAATGAGAATAATAAGATGCTTTTGTTTTTTGATTTTGTAATCCATTTTTGGGATGTCTTTCTATGGTTCTTTGTACTTGCTTTTTTGTGGATTTATTTATACAAAAAGATTAAAGTGCAGCACAAGACAGAAACCCCTACTTTAAAATACTTTGGATTTTCTACTGTAACATTTCTTATAATTGTGACCCTTTGTATCGGTGGCATACGCGGTGATTTTAAGAAAAGCACTCGGCCAATTAATATTTTAGACGCTAGCCGATTTATAACCAATATTTCGCAATCAAATTTGGTTTTGAACACACCATTTGCTCTTATCAGAACGTGGGATACGAATTCTTTCAAGAAAGTAAATTTTGTTTCCAAATCACAAATAGATAGTTTAGTAGTGCCGATAAAGCATTACAATAATAATCCCGCTGCCAAACTCAATATTGTTATTTTTATAATAGAAAGTTTTGCCCGAGAATACAACGGTGCTTTCAATAAAGGAACAAAAATCCCGAATTATAAAAGTTATACGCCATTTGTAGATTCGTTGGCGCAACACAGTATGATTTACCCAAATGCTTACGCCAATGGATACAAATCAATTCATGGAATGTCCTCTATAATTGCAGGAATACCATCGTTTGAAAATGCTTTTACCTCCTCACCGTATCCACAACAGAAAATTGAGTCGTTGGTTTCTACCTTGAAAAGTGAGGGTTATGACACGTCTTTTTTTCATGGTGCACCCAATGGTTCTATGGGTTTTCTTGGTTTCGGAAACATTTTAGGTTATGACCACTATTATGGTAAAACAGAATACAATAATGATGCTGATTTTGATGGAGTATGGGGGATTTGGGACGAACCTTTTTTACAATATTACAACAAGATTTTGTCACAAAAAAAACAACCTTTTATGGCCACACTTTTTTCTGTTTCTTCGCATGAGCCATATAAAGTCCCCGAGAAATACAAAGATAAGTTTCCAAAAGGCACCGCTAATATTCATGAAAGTATTGGCTATACAGACTATGCTTTAAAACAATTTTTTGCTGCTGCAAAAAAACAACCTTGGTATAAAAACACCATTTTTGTGATGGTTGCCGATCATTGTAATACGATTGCTTATGACGAATACCGTAAAGAATTTAATAAAAATACTGTTCCAATTTTGTTCTTTTCTCCCAACGAAAAATACGTTGGCATAAACAATGAGTGGGCACAGCAAATAGATATTTACCCAACACTTTTAGACATGATTGGCTATCAAAAACCTTTTAGAAGTTGGGGTCGAAGTTTACTAAACGAAAAAAAAGTGCCACCATTTGTTGTGAAATATGGCACTAATGTTTATCAATTTATGAGTGGTGATTACATTTGCATTTTCGACGGAACAAAAGCAACGGGGTTTTATGATAAAAACGATAAAGCGATGGAGCATAATTTAATTTCGAAACGAAATGCAATTATGGATTTACTAGAACTTCGTTGTAAAGCCTTTATTCAGGATTACATGGAACGCATTATTGACAGACGATTGACGACGGTTAAATGATTGATGACAGACGATTTAAGAGTTCATATTTAACAAAAATTTTGACTTCAAAAAATCAAAAATCAAAAATCATCAAACTATAACTTCCCCATATTTTCTGCCAAAGTCTCAATAAACTTTGAAATCGGTCCTTTAATCATCATCGCCATCATTGGGTTAAATTCTCCTTCAAAATGCAATTGAACTGCACTGGACGTATCAGAAACTGAATCAATATTGGCAGTTAAGGTAAAAGGCAATTTATCACTTGCCGCAGATAAAACTACTTTTGAGTTTAGAGTTTTCTCTTTCATCTTCAGTTTAATTTCGGGCATGCCTTTTAAGCCAAAATTGAAAATATCATCACCCAAAACTTCAAATTTTGCAATGTTTTCGGGCATCAGTCTTTCATAGCTTTTCACATCAGATAACGCCTTAAATAAATATTCATCTGATTTTTCTACAGTAACTTTTGGACTTTCAAGGGTCATGTTTAAATGGTTATTTGGTTATTTGTTTTTTATTAGAGGAGAGATAGTAGACCACTAGTTAATAGATGAAAAAGTCTATCTTCTATAATTTGTCTATCCTCTATCGGTCTATTATCTGTTATCTCATTCAACGTTCCAAGTCGACGGGCTTTCTCTCCATTCCTGCAAGGTTTTCAATTCTTTTTCGGTGATATAATTTTTGGCTAAAGCCAAATGCAACAGCGTTTCATAGTTACTCAATGTCTTTAAATCGATAGTCGCTTTTTTGAAGTTTTCTTCTGAAATAGCAAATCCATACGTAAAAATAGCGACCATCCCTTTGACTTGTGCACCAGCTTCTTTTAAAGCTTCAACAGCCAACAAACTACTGTTTCCTGTGCTTATTAAATCTTCAACAACTACAACATTTTGTCCTTTTTGCAGAAACCCTTCCACCTGATTTTGTCTTCCGTGTTTTTTGGGTTCTGGGCGAACGTAAACGAAAGGTAATCCCATATATTCAGCGACCAACATTCCAATCCCAATAGCTCCAGTTGCAACTCCAGCAATTACGTCGGGTTTGCCAAATTCTTTCTCAATGTACTTGGAAAATTCTTCACGCACAAAATTTCTTATCGCTGGGAATGAGAGAATAAGACGATTGTCACAATAAATTGGAGAATTCCAACCCGATGCCCATGTAAAAGGATTTCTTGGATTCAATTTAATTGCATTTATTTGTAAAAGCAATTCGGCTGTTTTTTCGGCTGTGTCTTTATTAAAAATCATAGTACAAATGTATAAAGTTTTTGTCAACGATAAACCTCTTTTTTTAACCAATGAAATCGAGAAGGAAACCGATTTTCAGTTGTTTTTGCTAGAAAGTATTGATATTGAGCAACTCATCATCAAAATGTTTCAGAACAAAATTCAGAAAGCTTCTTTGTACTATCCAGACGAAAAAGCCATTCTAAAAAAACTAAAAGAAAAAATTCCAGTTTGCAAAGCCGGCGGCGGTTTGGTTTATAATAAAAATGGAGCCGTTTTGTTCATTTTTAGAAACGGAAAATGGGATTTGCCCAAAGGAGGCATCGAAAAAGGAGAAGCACTTGAAGATACTGCCATGCGCGAGGTAGAAGAGGAAACTGGCGTTGGTAAATTATCTATCACAAGAAAACTTCAAAAAACGTATCATGTTTTTAAACGCAACGGGAAATACAAATTGAAAGTCACGCATTGGTTTGAAATGCAAACTACTTTTGAAGGAACACCTTTTCCTCAAGCTAATGAAGGCATTGCAAAAGCAGTATGGCTCAAGCCAGAGCAAATAAAAGAGGTGTTGAAAAATTCGTATGAGAATATAAAATTATTGTTTGAAGAAGAAAAGCTACTGAAATAAAATTCAGAATTCACTGTTCACAATTCATAATTGATTATTTGGCTTTACCTTTGCCTAATGACAAATCACCATCATTCTACCAATTTATTACTGAATTTAGGCATTGACAGCTTAAATGAAATGCAAGTTGCTGCTCAAGAAACTATCCTTGACAATAACAATGTTTTATTGCTTTCGCCAACAGGTTCGGGAAAAACATTGGCTTTTTTATTGCCAATATTTGAATTATTGGATGAATACCAAGCTGGAGTGCAATGTTTGATTTTAGTTCCGTCAAGAGAATTAGGATTACAAATTGAGCAAGTGTGGAAAAAAATGGGCACTACTTATAAAGTCAACGTTTGTTATGGTGGCCATTCTATAGAAACTGAAATCAAGAATTTATCAAATCCACCAGCGGTTTTAATAGGAACTCCCGGAAGAATTGCCGACCATATTGATAGAGGAACGTTTAAAGTTGACCGAATTCAAACTTTAGTTTTAGATGAATTTGACAAATCATTGCAATTGGGTTTTCATGAGCAAATGTCATTTATCATTGGTAAATTATCAAAACTCAATAAGCGCATATTAGTTTCTGCAACTGCTGGCATTGAAATTCCAAAATATACTCGGGTTGTAAATCCAACCGTTTTAGATTTTCTGCCTACAGATGAAGAGAAAGTCAATCTCTCTATGAAAATGGTAATCTCAAAAGAGAAAGACAAAATAGGAAGTTTGTTCAATTTGATTTGTTATTTAAAATCGCAGTCGGCTTTAATCTTTTGCAATCATCGTGATGCGGCAGAAAGAATTAGTGACGCTTTAACCGAAAAAGGAATTTACGCCACGTATTATCACGGCGGAATGGATCAAGACGAGCGGGAACGCGCTTTGATTCAGTTTAGAAATGGTACTATGCCTTATTTGGTCACGACAGATTTGGCTGCACGAGGTTTAGACATCCCCGAAATGAAGCACGTTATTCATTATCATTTGCCATCAAAAGAAGACGAATTCACGCATAGAAACGGACGAACCGCTCGAATGTTAGCTTCGGGAACCGCTTATATCATTGCACATGAAAGCGAAAAAAAGCAAGAGTACATCGATTATGTCATGCCCGTTTTAAAACTAGATGATGCTACGACCTTACCAAAACCACCCGAATTTCAGACAGTTTACATTAGCGGCGGCAAGAAAAACAAGCTCAATAAAATTGACATCGTTGGTTTCTTTTCACAAAAAGGAAAACTCGAAAAAGAAGATATAGGATTGATAGAAGTCAAAGATTTTATTTCGTTTGCTGCTGTGAAATTCAAGAAAGTAAAAGAGCTGCTTTCAAACATTCGTGACGAAAAAATGAAAGGCAAAAAGTTTAAGATTGAAATAGCACGAAAAGTGGTTAAAAAAGTGGAGTGAATAGTAGCAGTATACAAGAGTTACAATGATAATCTTTCTTACTTCGATTGTATTTGTTTTTAAAACTTTTCGGTACATTTGTCAATAATAGTTTTAAAAAATTAGATGTTCACAAGCTATTGCGTTATGTGATTTTTAACACTTTTCAAGTCATTTATTAGCCAAAATAAAGTATAAAAATAACAGTAAATGTTAAATAAATTTATGAGCGTAAATCGGGAAACAAATAACAATTTTAATACAAATGTTATTGTTAATTATTCAAAACTGAAACCAACTTTATTTTTTTTACCAATACTTTTACTAGTTGCAATTGTTGTATTTCTTTATTGTCAAGGCTCTTTAAATGTGACGAACTACATAGAAATTCAAAAAAATTGTTTCTTTTTTATTAACTCCAAATTATCACAATTCCCAACTCTAATTTATAATCTCACCCAACTGGGAGACGCACTTATTTTTTTATCGTTCTTAACAATTTTTATAGTATATGCGCCCAAAGTTTGGGAGTGCTTACTATCAGCATTGTTGGTTTCGGTTATATTTTCGAGTTTACTAAAAAACCTATTTGCAGTACCAAGACCTGCTGCGGTGTTTGATACAACTTCTTTTACAATTATCGGAAAAACTTTGTCTGGACATAATAGCTTGCCATCGGGACACTCTATTACCATGTTTACTATACTTACTGCGCTGCTTTTTGGCTTGATGCCTAAAAAGTTACCTAATAAAATTTTATGGTGTTTTTTTATAATCAGCACAGGAATTATCTTAGTGTTTACTAGAGTAGGTGTTGGAGCACATTATCCGCTCGATGTTACAACGGGTAGCATTATCGGATATATCTCGGGTCTTATAGGTATTTTCATCAGCCGAAAATATAAAATCTGGAATTGGATCAACCAAAAAAAATATTACCCTATTTTTATTGTATTGTTCCTAATATCTTGCCTGGTTTTAGTCACCAAAATAAGGCATGAAAACCTGATTATATTTTATTTTTCGTTCATCAGTATAGTGATTTCACTAATCAAAATCAGTACTATTTATGCTAAAAAATAATTTAAAAATAACTCATTTTGTTCTACTGATGAGTGTGCTAAATTTTTTATTCTTTCATTTCCCATTTTACTCTTTTGTTTTTAATAACATTGATTATAATAGTATTAACGGAATTTTTCTGGTTGTTAGTCTAATGATTCTGATGTTGGTTTTGAATGCTTTTGTTTTTTACCTGATTTTTTTTCTGTCACGGTACCTTGGAAAATTTTTGTTGGTCTTGTTTTTTATTATCAGTGCACTTGCGGTGTACTTTATTAATACTTACGGTGTGATAATAGACGAAAGTATGATTGGCAATGTACTCAATACTAAATATGGAGAAGCGAGTAGTTTTTTTTCGATGAAATTAGTAACTTATATCATTCTGCTTGGGTTTCTTCCGTCTATTTACATCATTAAAGTTAAAATAATCAACACAACATGGAAGAAGTTTTTAATCACCACATCGCTTACCTTACTATTTATTTTAACTTTAGTATTTGCTAATGCCACCAATTGGCTGTGGATTGATAAAAATTCAAAAACATTAGGTGGACTTGCGATGCCTTGGTCATATTCAGTAAATCTTTCGCTTTTTTATGTTCATCAATACAAAAAAAATGAAAAAGAAATTTTATTGCCAAATGTTACTCTCAAAGATAACAAGAAATCGGTTGTTGTTTTAGTAATTGGAGAATCGGCAAGAAGCCAGAATTTTTCTTTGTATGGATACCATAAAAACACTAATCCGCTGCTTTCCAAAACACCAAATTTATTTCATTTTAAGGCAAATTCTTGTGCCACATATACTACTGCAGGCGTAAAAGGTATTTTAGAATATAAAAATACAGACGAGTTGTATGAAATTTTGCCTAATTATTTGTACAGAAATAATGTAGAAGTTATTTGGAGAACCTCAAACTGGGGAGAACCACCCGTTCATATAAAAAATTATCAAAAAAGAGAGAACATTATACCCAAATGTCAAGGTGATGACTGCAATTACGATGAAGTTTTGCTGAACGGATTAAAAGAAGAAATTCAAGCCAGTAAAAAAAATAAAATACTGATTGTATTGCACACTAGCACAAGTCATGGACCAACTTATAGTAAGAAGTATCCGCCTAATTTTGAAATTTTTAAACCCGTTTGTAATAGTGTTGAATTAGGAAAATGTTCTCAAACAGAACTTATAAATGCTTACGACAACACCATAGTTTATACGGATTATTTTTTGCATCAAGTTATAGAAGATTTAAAACAATTGAAGGAGTATAGCAGTACGATGATTTTTGTTTCGGACCATGGAGAATCTTTGGGAGAAAATAATTTGTATATGCATGGCTTACCTATTAGTATTGCTCCAAAAGAACAATATGAGATTCCTTTTATAGTCTGGGTATCCGATAGTTCTCAACAACTTAAAACTTATAAAACCGTATCTCAATACCATGTTTTTCATAGTGTTTTACATTTTTTAGGGATACAAAGTGCCATATATAATGAGGAAATGAACATCTATAAATAAGAAATTTTTTCAAAAAAAATAGTAAAGGATTTCAACTAATTTTTATCTAATGATGCTCTGTTTTTTATATTTGGACAAGAAATCATCTTCCTTGCAACTTATGGTTTTTTTGGAAGGTTTAGTAATCGGAAGCGTAAAAAAGAAAGAAGTTCCCTTTCCCACTTCACTTTCAACCCATATATAACCGTCATTTTTTTCTAAAAAACCCTTTACCAATAAAAGCCCGATGCCCGCTCCTTTGTTTTCTTCTACAGCTTTTGAAAGTGATTTTACTTGAGGTACAAAAAGTTGCTCTTGCACATCTCTTGTCATGCCGATGCCATTATCTTTTATTTCAACAATTAGTCTATTCTCACTTTGTTTTGCTGTTACTGTAATGTCACCCCCTTGGTGGGAATGTTTAATCGCATTGGAAACTATATTTTGAAGAATGGAAAGTAACATTTTTTGATCGACAAAAACATGATAATTTGCTTCAATTTCATTGCGCATATTGAGCGTTTTGAGTGCTGCGGTGTCTTTTAAAGATTCAAAAACTTTTTTCACATAAGGAGCCAATTCAATTTTAGTAGGAACAAAGGCTTCGGCGGCATACTTTATTCGTGCCCATTCCACGAGATAATCTAACATGGCTAACTCGTTGACTACAGAATTATAAAACTCTTCCAACAAGTCTTGTGTAAAGACTGTATCTAAATTACCGAAATTAGTCTTTAAATAATCCGCACCTTGTATAATTCCAGCCAACGGGCTTCTTAAATCGTGCGATAAGATGGCAAGTACACTTTCCTTATGATTGTTTAAGTCTTCTAAATCTTTTGCATATTTTTCTATCGCGTCTTCCGATGATTTTCGGGCTGTAATGTCTTTTAATATTTTCACATATCCAATTACAACGTCATCTACGTCTTTCAGTGGAAATACTAAACCATCAGCAAAAAATGTTTTTCCGTCTTTGCATAAGTGCCAACGTACATCAACGGATCTACCATCTTTTAAAGCAGTATCAATTTCATATTTTGGAACTCCTTTTTCTTTATCTTCATTTGTAAAGATAATCTCAAAAGGTTTGCCAATAATCTCTTCGGTATCGTATTTAAATATTTTTGTAGAACCCGAATTCCAACTGTTAATCTTAAGATCTTTGTCGACCGTAAAAATGGAGTAATCCTGTAAACTGTCAATAATTTGGCTATAAAATTCAGTACTGGGGATGTAATGTTCTTTTAAAACTTTGGTATTATTTTTCATTAGATAGCGTTTAAGAATCCTAGTTTTTAATACTAAAATCCACTAACAAATGTGGCTATAAGAATGGTATTTGTGTTACACTATTATGGCTAATTGTTATACTATTTTCTATCTTTTTAATACATAGATTTTAAACGTATTTTGTGGTGTAGCTCCAAAATTTAAGTGCAGACTACTTTGTTACTACCACACTTTCTGGTACTAAAACAGAATAATCACCACCGTTTGTTATTACATCACGAACGATACTCGATGAAATATAGGATGTTTTTGATGCCGTTAAAAGAAATACCGTTTCGATTTTTGACAACTTTCTGTTAGTGTGCGCAATGGCTTTTTCAAACTCAAAATCGGCAGTATTCCTCAAACCACGCAAGATGAATTGGGCATTCATTTTTAGGCACAAATCAATGGTTAAACCTTCATAAGTAATCACCGAAACTTTGGGTTCGTTTTTAAATGATTCCTCGATAAACTTTTTCCTTTCTTCGAGTGAAAACATATATTTTTTTTCGGCGTTAATACCAATGGCTACAATCACTTCATCAAAAAGTGAAATGCCACGTTCAATAATATCAAAATGTCCCAATGTGATTGGATCAAACGAACCAGGAAATACTGCTTTTCTTGTCATTTTGTTGTATGTTATAAGTTGTGAGTTTAAGGTTAAAAGCTGCTCGTCCGACATCTAACAACCAACAACGCTCAACTTTTTATTTTCTCCAAATAGGTTTCCTTTGTAAAGCTAAACTAATTTCGTTATCTAACAAATCGCTCATCAAAATAGCAGCATGTGCAGCTTGTTGCGGAAAGATACTTTGTGGCGACAATCCCGGATTGGTATTGATTTCGATAAAATGTGGAATTCCATTCATGATAATAAAATCACTTCGCGAAAAACCCGTCATGTTTAAAGAGTCGTATACTTTTTTTGCCATTTCTATCACCAAATTTTCGAGTTCTACTGAAATTCTGGCGGGAGTAATTTCCTGTGA
Organism: Flavobacterium sp.; assembly: GCF_025352015.1. Lineage (GTDB taxonomy): Bacteria > Bacteroidota > Bacteroidia > Flavobacteriales > Flavobacteriaceae > Flavobacterium. Next base: position 647 of record NZ_JANXUG010000024.1, on the reverse strand, counting down.
TTTGCCTAAATATTTGGCTTCATAATCAAAGAAAGCATTTTGAGATAAAATTTCGGTAATTCCTAAAACTTTTGTTTTTCCGTTAAAATTTAAAACACCAACAGATACCTCGGTTCCATTCAAATACGATTCAATCAAAATATCGTTGTCTTCAGCGAAAGCAATTTCTAAAGCTTTGGGTAAATCGTCTAAAGTGGTAATCATGGAAACGCCTAAACTGCTTCCGGACTGGTTTGGTTTTACAAAAAAAGGCAACCCTAATTCGGATTCAATTGCCTTCCCATCAATGGTTTCTCCCTTGGTTATATAAATGGAGTTAGCTTTAGGAACATCAAATTTTGAAAGCACCGAAAGCGTATCTCTCTTATTAAAAGTCAGACTCGATTGGTAATAATTGCATCCTGTATAAGGCAATTCAATAAGTTCCCAATACGCTTGCAGGTGACCATCTTCGCCGGGAGTTCCATGAACGGTGTTTACCGCAACATTAAATTTTACAGTTTGATTGTCTTTAAAAAATGAAAAATCGGCTTTGTTGATAGCGAATTTTACACCCGCTATTAAGCAATACCATTCTTTTTTGAGTATATGAACTTCAAAAGCCTGATATTTTGTGTTGTCAAGATGATTCAGGATTAATTGACCAC
>NZ_JANXUG010000085.1 GCF_025352015.1 Flavobacterium sp. | reverse complement strand
CAAATATCGTGTTTTCTAATCTTTAATCAAACCACAACAATTAAAACTTTTTACATTAGTAGCTAACAAATATCGTGTTTTCTAATCTTTAATCAAACCACAACTTAGTAACTGTTTTTAATTTGCCAGTTTTTAATATCGTGTTTTCTAATCTTTAATCAAACCACAACAGAGTGCGCTAACGCAGTAACTCTGTTGTGGTTTGAGCTGTTTAAGAGTTTGAAAATTTTATGTCAATGAACTTAAAAATCTTGCCTTCCAATTATTGTAATGATTTCAATTTCATCACCATTAATATTATAGTATATAGTATCAACTCCACAAACACAGAATCTTTCAATATGTTTATATTTAGAATTGACTGGAAACATATTCGGATTTGATGCAATTTTATCAAAACATTCAAATAACATGTCGTAATATTTGTTTGCTTGTTGAAATCCAAATTTTCCTAATCCAAATTTAAAAATTCTTACAACATCTTCTTCAGCTTCAAAAGATAAATGATACTTAAACATTCAGTCTATTTTTGATTTCGGCTAAAAGTTCTTCTTTAGTTTTAGTACTAAAACCGCTTTTTAAACCTCTATCAATTTTCATTTGTACAAAATCGTGATACGCATCGCGTTCACGTTCTTGTTTGATTAAATAATTTACCGCTTCACTTTTGCTCGTAAATTCTTCGTTAGCTACTTGTTGTTTTAACCATTCATCGTTTTGATTGGCTAAAGTAATACTTTGTCTTGACATAATTAAAAACCTTTATTGGTGTAAATATACACCAAATATAATTATTTTAAAAATTTAATTTTTCCCGTAGGAGTTAATTTAAATTCGTAGTCTTCCACTAAACAATCAAAAGAATTTACACCAATTTTAATCCAAGGATATTTTTTATGCTCACCTATATTCTTTCCACCTTTCATACCTGTTTTCAATCCCATTAAAGGTGTTAACATCTTTTTCTCTCTAGCTTCTATATGATGAAGTAACTTAATACAAGAGTCTTCTACATCTAATTGTGTTATTTCAAATAAACGTTCTAATAATTTATCTTCTGACATTTCCAATAATTCGTTTGGAGATTTATCATAGATTAAAACCATTTTGCCTTTCGTTAAAATATATTTTAATTGATTTAAATTTTTATCTTTTTCTGGAGCAATTGGATAAACTTTTTTATCATCATTACTTAACTTGAAATATTTTCCAGCATCAATAATATTAATTAATTGATTGCTACGAGATACTTTTCCTTTATTGTCTAATCCTTCGTAAATAGCCATGCAGTAATTTCCATCATTTTTTGCATGATAGAATTGTTTGTGCTCATGTCTTGAAACATCACGATGTTTTTTGATGAATAAAGGATTGGTTACATCGCTAGTATAATAACGAATTTTCTTGATTGGAACGGGATTTCCGCTTTTGTTTGGTAAAACATATAAATTATTTTTAATTTTATTTTTTAATCCTTCAATTTCAAATCTTAATGGTTCTTCATCTTCTTCTTTTACCTTTTTTAATTGTTTTTCTAACTCTTCAATTTCTTTCTTGATTAACTTTTCTTGTTCTCTTCCATTGGCAACTATTTCTTTTATTTTGTCGTCAACAATGTTTTTCAAATCTGCATCTTTAAATATTTCAATTCCTTGACGTTTTACATATTTTATTATCTCTTCAGTTTCGCCTGTTTTCTTATTTATTTCCTCTTTCTTAATAGCTCCATAAAAACTTTCTTTATGCAAAGAACCTCGAACTGTATCTCCTTGTTTATATTTAATTTCACCCTTTTCATTTCGTTGAATAATTCCTCTTTTGCGAATGGCTTTTTTACTTTGAACTGGTAAATTATCTGGTATGTGATGACTAATTAACGTGTTATTATCAAAATTATCTACATCTTTATGAAATCCTTCCCATGGTGTTCTGTGCGAAAATGATGGCTTTGGTTTTCCAAAAAATTCAAATTGCTCTAAATCATGATAATAGTTTGCCAAAGCATCGTTAATATCTCTAGTGCAACACGCAACCACAACTGCATCTTTGGCATGATGTGCGTGATTGTCTCTTGACTTTTCATTCAAACCCCACATTTGTCGCAAATTGGCAGTAGTTTTTCCTTTTATTGGATAAACTTTATTGAAAACGGTTTTAAGGAATAAATTTCCGTATTTACTGATAATTCCTATATCAACTGATTGACTGTTTTTGAAATTTTCTGGAACTTCTTCCATCGTAAACGATTTATACTTTTTGAAATAATAGGAATATTCAAATCGTAATTTGGTTCGGTCAATAATGTATTTATCGCGTTTATCTTTGGTTGAAGCGGCTTTTACTTTTTTGGATAAATCTTTTAATTGCTGTTCTAATCCTTTGTATTTTGCATACCAATGTTTTATTCTTAGTAAAATTTCCTCATGATTTGAACATTCAAATGGGATTTTATCTTTTTTGGTTTGACGATTATATGTAGCACAACAAAGTGTTTTATTGATTTGTGAATTATCTAAACTTCTGCTTCTTGGAATGGTATGCTCTATATCAAACTTTGGATTATTTCCAATAAAATCAGAAATACAAATGGTTTTACCTGTATAAAGACATACTTTGTTTTGCTCTATCCAAAGTTGGTATTTTAGAATATCCGTTTCAGTTGGTTCGAAATCGTTGTAATTAGAGTTTACATCGTTACAACCTTCAATTTTTAAATCACCTTTAAAAATGGATTTTATTTCTTCTCTATATTTATTTCTTCTGTCTTTTAAAATTTCATTCCATTGTCTAATCGCAACTCGTTCATTAGAGGAATTCAATTCTCTTGGCATTTCAATATGAATAATGGTTTCTTCATCAATCATGTCGTCTTTCATCAATTGATTAATCACTTTTTTTAATTGATGCAACGAACGCATTGCTATTGGGTTTTTTATGGATGAAATTAACGGACTTCCTAAATATTTTTTCCCATCAATTTCACTTCTTTTGGCTTTTTTATATACTTCAATTGCTGATGGATGGTATAATTTTTTTAAGCTTTCTTCAGTTACATTAAAGTTATCACTTAAAAAAGTTTTTAAAATTTCATCTATCGTTTGTTTTTTAGCAAATTCTCCTCTACCCGAATTGAGTTTCATTTGATTTGAAAATAATTCAAAACATTCAGCTAAAATTTTAGTTTGAAAATTCTCTGGTGTTTCATTCCATTTTTTTGTGCCAAAAAAGTCTTTTACTTGCTTATTTAATCCATTTTTATATACTTCTGCAACAAAATTGTTATTAGAACTCCAAGTTCCGTTTTCTTTTTTTACATTTTTAATCAATCCATTTACAATATCAATATTATTGCTATACAATTTATAGTTTTCTATGATTGAATTGATTTCGTTATTTATGATATTTCTGTTTTCATAATTATTCCAAATTTCTGTTGGTAAAATATTTTTCATATTTGCCAAGAAAACAGCATGAGAATAAATAAGATTTTGTCTTAAATATGGAAGAATATTTCTAATTGCTTTTATACTTAAAGAACCATAATCTTGTTTGAGTTTTATTTTAGAAAATTTTATAGCGGTTTTTTCATCACATTGAAAATTTTCAATTGCGAATTGTTTTAATAATTCTTCATTATCAAAGCGGAATAAAACATGCCAAACATCATCAATAATATCTTCAATTGATTTTGGAACTTTTACGTTATCTATCGTTTTTGTGTTCTTTACAAAATTTGAAAGCAAATACTCTTTCCAATCTGTACCAAATACATCAACAAAGTTAGCAATAGTCGGACAACCTGCTACATTACTTCCTAAAGTATAATTGAACAAAACATTTTCATTAGAAATCTCTTTGTCTTTATAATATTTTGGAGTGAAACCTCTTGGAGTAAGCTTTTTTGCAATATCCAAGAAATCAAAATTGGATTTAGATTTTCTAAAAAATATTGATTGTATTTGCTCTCTTTCCTCTTCGTTTAGCAGCCTTAATTTTTCATCGTTAGGCAACTTTATTTTCACATTATTCAAAAAGCTCAACATTCTAAACTCTTCAAAATCTGGTTGCGAAATTGGCACACATGCTTTTCTGTTTTCTAGCGGACATTTAGCAACCAAACCTTTTTGTGACTTTAAAGGTCTTTGAAAAAAGATTGCTTTTTCAATAACTTCTTTTGTCTTATTTGGAATATTCTGTTTGTTGCAGATAAAATTAAATTCAGTCAAATAATGATCAATTCGATGTGTGTATTCACCTCTAATTTTTTCTCCTTTTTGATATAAAGTAAAAAAATATTCACCTAAAGTGGAACATTTTTCTCTTATAATTTTTTCAGTTAAATCGCTAATCGCTCTTTTAACTGGACCAAGATATTCTGGTTTGTTTAATCTTTCATTAAGTTTTTCTTTTAATTCAGAATAAACTAAACTTGAATTCTCCTTAATAATAGTATTAAAAGCTCTCGAAAGTTTAAATAATGGGATATTACTTGCTTCATCTTTATCGAAACTTGACAAAAATTCCGAAAATGATTCTGAAAATTCAACAATTGAATTTGCTTCATTAATTATGCTAGTTATATCAGAATTTTTTTCTTCAATAATTGAATTATCAGAACTATCCAATCGATTACTCAAAAAACCGCGTCTTTGAGCAATATGATAGAACGCTCTTCCTAAAATATATCTGTCTTCTATACTATTTAAGTTAAGATTTTCTTTTGCTGCTTTAAATCGGTATGAATAAGGGTTTTTGTTTTGAAGTTTTCGTTCTTCAATATCATTTTGATTATCTGTAGTTAACCAAATCCTAAATTCATTGCTTTGAGGATATATTTTTTTATATCTCCAATCATTCAATTCTTCATCAGATAATTTTGGACATAAATTAGCATCAGACAAAACTTTTAGCAAATCAATTTTTCTAATTTTTCGTCTGTACTTTAATTTTCTGGCGCTTCTAAATTCGGTACGTTTTGCAGCTTTAGAACTTTCGCTATTGGACTTTGCTTCAATATTCACTCCCTCAGAAAATATCCGAACTCCTTTATCTACAAGAGTAAAATCAATGTTTTCCTGATCAACAATTGCCCAACCAATACTATTTGTCCCTAAATCCAATCCTAAAATTTTTGCCATAACAATCTTATTTTTAAACAATTTTTAAAGATAAATAAAAAATAATTATCTATTTTGTCGTTTTCCCTAAACCAAGTAAAAAAGTTTTTACTTACATTTGTGACTGATTAAAATTTCTAATCTTTAATCTTATCACAATAAGGCTATATGCCGTAGATGAAAATCTTTAGTCCTGCTTCGGTGGGACTTTTTTTATTTAACAAAAAAGGAATGTGGTACACTGGAAAAAACTTAGCATCCTTTAGGACTCTAACTGCAAATTGAGACTGAGACTGCAAACTAAGACTGAAACTACAAACTAAACCCCCACCACCTTCAACCCATAAATCCCCGTTAACCTCTTTTAGGTAACGGTGCCTCAGCACCGCAATCCGTATCCCGTTTCCTGTAGGAGTTTCTTCTGGTAAAAGGTTTAAATTAGTAACAGGGTCTTTTTTGGCAATGCGAAGCGGTGAACTGGCAAAAAGTTTCGCCTTCATTTCATCAAAATCCATAACGACTATGCCGAGGTACAGCTCCAGATGGGTAGCACCATTGCGGTAAGGAAGATGGGTTAGATCCAGACTTGCTGTGTAAAGGTATGATGCTGCATCATAAGCCGCATTGTGCAGAGTAAGCGGCTCTTTCGCAAATTCAAGTGCCCTGAAAAACTTTCTGCCTCAAGATTTTCGAAAGCAGTAACACAGTTCCGCTTCCCACGTTCAGAAGTCTTGTCAAACTCCTTGAGCAGGAAAAAGACAGACACCATCACCCAGTGCAGGAACACATCCTTCTGTTGTCCGTAAAAAAAGTGCAGGCTGTTTTTAAACATCTTTTTTACAGCCGAGACATGCCCAAATTCAGTATTGTTGTCCCGCACCCTGTCCATGGTTTTGCTTTTTTTAATCGCGTCACGAGTAAATCCTCCCCCGGCTGCCCTCGAATAGCCAACACCATTCGTAATATAGCAATTGACACCAAGGGTACCACTATGCTTAATATGTCCTGCCTGCTTTGCCACAATTTCTTGTTTTAGTACACATAAATATACAGATAAAAGTAATATAATTAATATTGATAATATGTCGATAATATATTGTAAATATGTTGATGCTATGTCGTATATCATAGTAGTATCATTGCTTATAAAGCCTATTACTCGTCCTTACCCATAAAAACTAATTAACATTCGGACTGTGTAACAAACGCCGCTACCGCGCGAATTCTTTCGCGTGGTATTGTTTTAAAAACCTCAACATAATCTATTATTGGTTTAAAAGAAACAATTACTATAGCCTGCTGCCGTAAGTATAGCAACCACCCCGTCCTCGTCTAAAGACGAGACCAGCCCTCCTTAAAAAGTAGGGGAGCTGTTTTGTTTTTTATTATTGTTTGTGTAACAAATTACCGAACTATAAAGTCTAACATTTCTTTAACTTCTATCTACTATTTATAATTCATTATCTTTAACGGATTAATCAAACAAACCGATCAATGAAAAAAATTAAAATGGTTGTTTTGGCAGCAGTAGTGCTAATGGCCTCCTGTGCTAAAAAAGAAGAACAACGCACTTCGGGTATCAATAAAAAAAATATGGATACCAAGGTAAATCCCGGCGATAACTTTGCCGATTATGTTAACGGAACTTGGTATAAAAGCACCAAAATTCCGGCAGACAAGGCATCTTATGGAGCTTTTGACATGCTGTATGATCAATCTCAAAAAGATGTAAAAGTAATTATTGAAGATGCCGCCAAAGGCAGTAATGCTGAAGGTAGTGACCAACAAAAAATAGGTGATTACTATGCATCATTCATGAATAGAAAAGATAGAGATAGTAAAGGCATAACGCCTATTCAGCCTGATTTAAAAGCTATCGATGCGATTGCTAATTATACTGATTTGGCTAGCTATTTTGGTACTTCGAACAGAACTGGTGTTACGGTTCCGATTAGCATATTTGTTAATCAGGATTCTAAAAACCCAAATGAGTATGCTTTAACCACTTGGCAGTCGGGAATTGGACTTCCTGAAAGGGAATACTACACGTCAACTGACGCAAAGATGGCAGACATTCGTAAAAAATATGTAGCTCATGTAGAAAAGATGCTGCAGTTATGTAATATCGAAAAACCTGCTGAAAACGCTTCTAAAATTATGGCTCTTGAAACTGCCATAGCTTCAAGTCATATGAAAAAAGAAGATACTCGTGATGTTGTAAAGCTTTACAATAAATATAATACAGCTGATTTAAAAACTCTGATGCCCGATTTTGATTGGGCTGCCATGCTTAAAACTGCTGGTATGGATAAAGAAAAATCAGTTATCATTTCACAGATTGAATATACAAAAAGCTTGAACAAAATTATTAAAAATACGCCTCTTGACACTTGGAAAATCTATCTCAAATGGGGTTTAATCAACAGAAATGCCAACAGATTGAACACGGTATTGGACAACGAAAATTTTGAATTCTATAATAAAACATTATATGGTGTAGAAAAACCAGAAGAAGACTGGAAACGTGGTGTAAACGCTGTTAATGGTGCGATGGGCGAAATGGTAGGAAAAGTGTATGTTGAAAAACACTTCTCTCCTGAAGCTAAGGAACGCATGGTGACTTTGGTGAAAAATTTATTGAAAGCTTACACTGAAAGCATCAAAAAATTAGATTGGATGAGTGCTGATACTAAAAAACAAGCATTGGCAAAAGTGGATAAATTCATGATTAAAATTGGTTATCCTGATAAATGGAGAGACTACTCGACGTTGAAAGTTGCTAAAAACGATTTGTATGGCAATGCTGTAAGAGCCAACGAATTTGAATACAAAAGAAACCTTGACAAATTAGGAAAACCTGTTGACAGAACTGAATGGGGCATGACGCCACAAACGGTAAATGCTTACTACAATCCTTCGCTTAATGAAATTGTATTCCCAGCCGCTATTTTACAGCCGCCTTTCTTTGATTTAAAAGCTGACGATGCCGTAAATTATGGTGGTATTGGCGCTGTAATTGGTCACGAAATCGGACATGGATTTGATGATCAAGGAAGTGCTTATGATGGTGCTGGTGTAATGAAAAACTGGTGGACAGATACCGATTTAAAAGCATTCAAGGCAAAAACTGCTGCTTTAGAAACACAATACAGTAGCTTCAAAGCATTTCCAGATCTAAATGTGAATGGCGCTTATACTTTGGGAGAAAACATTGGTGACCTCGGTGGATTAAGCATTGCAATCAAAGCTTACAAAGCAAGTTTGAATGGCAAAGAAGCTCCAGTTATGGATGGTTTCACTGGTATGCAACGTGTGTTTTTAGGTTGGGGACAAGTTTGGGGAGAAAAATTGCGTGAAGCAGCACTTCGTAGTCAAATTGCCCGTGATCCTCATTCGCCAGCGAAGTTTAGAATTAATGGTGTAGTTAGAAACGTGCCTGAATTCTATGAAGCATTTAAGATTAAGCCCATCGATTCCTTATATCTTGCTACGGAAAAGCGAGTTAAGATTTGGTAATATTTAAAAAAAATTAAAATCCCATTCTCTTTAAAAAATGAGAATGGGATTTTTTAAGCTATTGTTCTACCAACATTGAGGCTAGTTGGGCATCTTTTTCATAAATATCTTTATAAAAATTTATGGTGCCATCATCATCAACCCAAGCTGTAAAATAGCCAATGTAAACCGGAATTTTATTTTTAAGTGTATACCAACTTTCTTTTCCCTTATGCATGGCCTCATCTATTTTTTCTGGTGTCCAATTCGAATCGTCAGCCAAAATTAAATTGGCTAATTCAACTGGCTTTTCAACTCGAATGCATCCATGACTAAAGGCTCGCTTCTCTGAATTAAATAAACTTTTAGAGGGTGTGTCGTGTAAATAAATATTATTAGTGTTTGGAAATAAAAACTTGACCAACCCTAACGAATTTGAAGTCCCAGGTTTTTGCCTAATATTACCATTGTTCCACTCCATATTATGTTTTGATAGATAGTTCTTATCTTTTTTGATATTTGGAAGAAGTTCTGTTTTAATTATATTTATAGGAACATTCCAGTAAGGGCTGAATACAATATAACTCATCATTCCGCTAAATATGACTGTCTTATTCATTGTGTTTCCTACAACCACATTCGAGACTAACGCCATATTTCCTTCTTTAAAATAAGTTAGTCGATAGGATGGAATATTAACGACTATAAACTCTTTAGCCTTGGTTACACTGGTAGAAATCCATCGGCAACGCTCCATATTAACGATGATTGTTTTTATACGTTGGCCAATAGGCACATTCATTTCGGCAATATGTTTTGGTGAAATCGTTTTATCCAAGGTAAAACCATTTCGTTTTTTATATTTCAAAATGGCAAGCTGCAGCGCATTTCCATAAACTCGGTTTTTTGAATCTTCTGCTATATCGCCCGTGAGGAACAATCGGGTTCTAACTTTTGCCACAACATCAGAACTGTCACCGGGTTTAATAAGTTTAAAGTCATTTGGCACTACAATAGAATCCCATCCTCCTTTTTGCTCAATAGTTCTATATCTTTGTAATACGGTTTTGAGTTTATAGTATTGGCTAATATGTTGCTCTTTGTTATCTAATAATTTTGGATCAACCAATAAAGAATCTAGATAACCAACGTAAGATTGTTTTTTTCTAGGCAAATACCATTCTAATTCTTTCATTTTAGTGCTATCAATACCTCGAAGTGTTTTATTAATATAAAAGAAATAATAGTTAGACAAAAATAATTCTGTATTAATATCACTTTTACTAGTTGTTGTTTGAAACAAAGCATCTACTATTTCTTTGTAAGGAGCTTTTACTTGTATGCCTTCTTCGCTCAAGTTATTAATCTTATTATAAATGACATCTGCAGTTTCTTTTCTTCCTTTTTTATCGTACCAAATAAAATCATAATTGTTTTTTTGATACAACGATGCTACTTGTTTTTTGTAGAGAACTAATTTGGGATACTTGGCGTAAAATGCAGTAACTAATGTACTATCAAAGGAGACAACAAAATTCTTTGACGTTCCATGACTGCTATTGCCATTGTCCTTCTTCTTATTACAACACCAGCTTATCAAGGAAATACTTAACGCAAAAACAATAATTAAAATACCATATTCATGTGCTTTTTTCATACATTCATCACTAATTTGTTTATAAAAATACAAAAACTTATACAATTGTAAATTGTATCTTTACTTTATCCAATATTAGTACAATGATACACTTAATCAACAATTTAATCCTTATGAAAAAAATAATACTTTTTATACTATTATTGTTTTTTATCAACACCGTTACTGCGCAAGAACCTGTAAAAATTGAAATCAACAAAACACTTGATGCGTGGCACAAAGCCGCTAGTGAAACCAATTTTAAAAACTATTTTGATTTATTAACGGATGATGCCATCTTTGTAGGAACTGATGCTACAGAAAATTGGACTAAAACTGCTTTTAAAGCTTATGCCAAACCTTATTTTGACAAAGGCAAAGCATGGAGTTTTATCTGTTTAGAAAGACATATTTATTTAAACGATGACAAAACCATAGCTTGGTTTGATGAATTGCTCAACACTAGAATGAAAATATGCCGCGGTTCAGGAATTTTATTTTTAAATAATGGCATTTGGAAAATAAAACATTATATCCTTTCTTTAACTATTCCCAATGATACGGTTGATGCTATAGTGAAAATAAAATCTCCCATTGAAGAAAGTCTGATTATTGACTTAAAAAACAAAAGAAAGTAAAACTTTTTTAACCACTTCAAAACCATAATCAAACTTATATCGTAATTGAATTTAAGAACCTCAAATATTACGATTATGGACATCAACAAAAAAATTAATAGATTATTTGGAACCACTACCTATATAGCGATGATTGCATTACTATTGCTTTTGTTTTATTTAGCTCTGTTTGCTCCTGTTTAAAAAATATGCTCGTCGCTATTTAAGAAACAAGTAATTTCTCCCAATGACTATTTGATGTTTGGTTAGTTTTGTTTTGTTAGAAAAGCGCTGTTTCGTGTCAAAAGCAGCGCTTTTTGTTTTAATTAAATCCTTAATCAAAACAATTTTTAATTTTTTTATTAAAAAAAACCAAAAATAATTTTTTTTCGTACATTAGTTCACAAATTAAAACATTATGAAATTTAACAAAAAGTTAAAGATCGCTTTATTAAGTATTTTAGGATTATTTTTATTGCTATTTGTGATATTAGTATATCACATTGCAACAGCTAAACCAGTAGATAATGCCTACATTCAAATAAGCAGAATAGATTTTGACAAACCTTTTGACTCTACAAGTACTATTGATATTAAACAGAAGTTACACTCTATTGCTGGAGTTGATGATGAAATTATTATAAAAAGAAATGTGGTAGTTTATTTTCATGACAATAGAATAGCCGACTCTAAAAAAATATATAATGAGTTAATGACAAAAGGGAACTACAACGCACAACGTTTTATCATTCCCGCCAATTTAGCTAATAAACAAGTTTGCCCCGTCATGAGACGAGATGGCATAAGTTATAAGTTCACCAAGTTTGTACAAAGAATTTTCAATTAATTAATAAATATTAAAACTATGACTAAGTATTCAAAAATTGCACTATGTGCGCTAGTAATTGGAGCTTTATCGCTAACATCTTGTAGTAAAGATAGTTCAGCGGCTCCAGCATCAATCTATCAAAGATTGGGCGGAACAACAATGGTAGCCGATCCAGACAATCCCGGTCAAATGATTGAGTCAGGACGTTTGAGCTATCGTAAGGTGGTTAAAACAACAATTGGTTTAATTGTTGCAGATATCACATCCAATCCTCCTGCCAGTGGAAATTTAGGAGCTCATTTTGCACCTCTTTTATCAGAAACAGGAACAACTCAAGCTACTAATTTGGCTGAATTGACAGACAATCTTACCGATTTCTTCTCATTTAATACAGGAGGAACAAACGCAGTTAACACCTATTCTGGACTTTCTATGGCGGCTGCACACAATCCAGCAACTAATCCTAGAATGGGCGTAAAAGCTAATGCAGCTAATTACACTAAATTTGAAGGATACGTAGGTGCTGCAGCAGTACAAAATGGCGTTGCTGCTAATACGCAACTTTATACTGATATTGTGGCAGTTTTAGAATCTTTAAGACCTACAATAGTACAACAATAAAAGGTTTTGTTTTGTTTTAACGAAAATGCTATTCTAGTTTTAGAATAGCATTTTTTATTTAAAAAAGGTTTTATTTCAAGTTTTCTAACATTGCAACCGTCATTGAAGCTAAATTAAATTTCTTTTTCCAATTCCAATCTTCTTGTGCACAGCTATCATCTATAGAAGCTGGCCAACTATCGGCAATCTTCTGACGAAAATCGGGTTTATAAGAAATTATAAATTTAGGAATATGCTTTTTGATTTCATTGGCAATTTCCTTTGGCGTAAAGCTCACCCCCGATAAATTATACGAAGAACGAATTTTGATATTCTTGATTGGTACTTGCATAATTTCAATTGTTGCCCTGATAGCATCATCCATATACATCATGGGTAAAGCCGTGTCTTCAGATAAAAAACATTCATACGTTTCGTCTTTCAAGGCTTTGTGATAAATATCTACAGCATAATCTGTGGTTCCTCCACCAGGTTCGGTTGACCAACTAATTAGTCCCGGATACCGAATACTGCGCACATCAACACCATAAATGTTATGGTAGTATTCACACCACCTTTCGCCTGTTTGTTTGCTAATTCCGTAAACAGTGGTCGGTTCCATTATGGTATATTGCGGCGTTTTATCTCTTGGAGTTGTTGGTCCAAAAACAGCAATACTCGAGGGCCAAAATATCTTTTTTATTTTCTTGGCTTTTGCCAAATTCAATACGTGAAACAACGAATTCATATTCAAGTCCCAAGCAAACGCTGGATTCTTTTCTGCCGTTGCTGATAATAAAGCAGCCATCAAATACACATCGGTAATTTGATATTGCTCGATTAAATGCTCAATCTGATTGTAATCTAAAGCATTGACCACTTCAAAAATACCATTGTTTACAATGTCGTTATTCAACTTTCTGATGTCAGAAGCAATAACATTGTCCACACCATAAAGGGTTCGTAGCTTTTTGGTAAGCTCGGTTCCTATTTGCCCGCAAGCGCCTATAATTAATATTTTTGTACTCATTTAATACGTTTGTTTGTTTAACAAAGATACATTTCGAGGAATTAAGTTTTTTCTAAATTAGAAAGTTTATTAACCTTAAAATAAAACAAAAGAAACTTTTTAGTTTTTATTCTAGTATGCATTTTAAAACCTGCTTTTTCTATTCCTTTTATAGAACTAGCATTATCAGAATTAACGATAATAAAAACTTCTTTAATATTGTTTGAAAGAATTTCTTGTTTAGCTATATAGTTTATTACAAACGGATAAATAGCTTTTCCTCTATAACCTTCAATGGTTTTACAATCACCAATTGTGGGTCCTTTTTTATTGATTAATCTTAAAATAAAAGTTCTATTATATAAATAACTTTCGTGAATAACTTTTCCGTCAACAGAAATTGAAAAACATATTTTTTTGTTATCCATCTTCCTTTTTTTAACAATATAATCTTGAGTTTCAAAATCAAATAATAATGATTTGTCTAGATAATAAATCAAGACATCTACGGTTTGTATTTTAAAATATTTTAAATATTTTCTAATCATTTTTTTAAGAAAGATAAAAGTTTTGAAATTGTTTTTTTATGTTTCTTAAAATGTTTTTCTACCAGTAAAAATAGTTTAAACTGTAAAGGTTTCAATATCCAATGATATTGACCTTCTTTGAAATAGAGTTGTGCATCTGCATAACTTTCTTTTAAACTGACAACCCCTTTTGAACCTCCAAGTGATATGTTATATCCCGAAAGTTTTTCTGTATAAGCCATTTTTATTGCTTCATAATGGAGAAAGTGACCCGCTAAAAAATCTGGTTTTTCTTTTACGGTTCCACCTAAAATATAACTGTAATAGTTACCCGCTTTGATTATTAATGCAGCTCCTTTTATTTGACCATCATAAACAGCGAGTAAAAATTTCGCATTATTAGCAAAAACAAGATTAATTATAGTGTCTTTAAACGAATTCCAATCACGAAGAGAATAACCTTTGTTCTTGGCATTTTCCAAACAAAGCTGGTATCCTTTCTTAATGGTTTCTTCATCAATTGCTAATTGGAGTGCCAATCCTTTTCGTTGTGAACTTCTAATATATCTTCTAACTGAAGGTTTGAAACTCATAATTAATGCTTCTTCATTTTCATAACCATCAACTGATTTCCAATTTATTCCAGAGGACGAATAAACATATTTAAACAAATGTCCAATTGCTGCTTCATCTAAAATTTCTATTTTAGGTAGATGGTTATAGGTGTGACTATTTATTTGCTTTGTACAAGGTAGGTTAATATGTATATAACAAGTTTTATGGTGTTTGGCTCTTTTTAGCGTATATTCGATGAGTGAATTTAATTGATTTATTTTTTCTTCAATAATAATTGGTCCATAAGGAACTATATAAAATTTAAACAAAGCTACTTTTGCTATAACCGCTGTGTAACCTCCAATTATTTCCCCATTTTCTATGGCAATCACTATTTCATACTGAAAACCGTAGGATAAAAAAGAGGAATTCCATGCCGATAAATTCAAATGACAGGCTTTGTTTTGATGAATAACGAAAGCATCCCACTTTTTTAGCCAAGAAGCTTCAGAAGTTACAATTAATTCCATTTAATGAACGGTTCTATAATCTAAAATGGTAGGTGTAGCAACAAAGATTTCTCCATTTTCGTCTACATCAACCAAAACAGATTCAAAATTAGCTATAAAGTTAACCAATTCATTAATAGTAGGATTCCAAATAGCGCCATCCTTAATTTTTTTACTTAAATAGTTGAAATTAGCAGCTACTACTTGATTAATTTGGTTGTCATTAGTAAATAATCTTCCTTTATGATATTCTATTGGTAACGAAAAATAAGTGTGTGCAATGCAAATTCCCTTTTCTTCAATTAATAAATCAATGTTTGAAGGATGTAAACCGTTGATAAAATCATTCATTTCAATGGTTTGAAATAAATAAAAATAACTTCCATCAATAAAATGTTTAAATAGAATAGTAGCATATTTTGCTGTTTTAAAAGGTTTCTTTTTTTGAGTTTTCCAACTAAATATTACTTTGCTAATTGGTATTAAAAGTGAATAGGCTTTTTTTAATAAACGAGGTATAGCTTTTAAATTTCTTTTAAAAATAACTTTCTTCACTTCGGCGGCTAATTGTTGATAATTTGAGATTAAACTATCGACAGCATAATGATAAAAAAAATCATTTTAATCATCATACTCATTCGTTCAATATAAGAATGATTGCCGATGCCTTTATAATAATTTTCTAAGGTAAAATGTTTAGGATTCAATTGATTAATTACTCCTTTCACAGAAACACCACTATCAATATAATTCCAAAAGGTTGTAATGCCTTTTTTTTTCATTATGGTTGAAAATTCTGCATCATCCATTATTCCCCGATTTTTATAAAACGATAAATTGTAGCGTTGTTCACCATGATCTATCCAAGTAGGCATAAAAGAAAAAGGAGGCTCATATGTTTTAAAATCGGTAATACTATCTTCTTCAGGTTTTATAGATTGTGATAAAGAATGATAACACAACTCATGTCCATCATTTTTCCAAGCCTTGAGTTCATGAGGTTCACGTTCAAAAGAAAGGTTGTCTTCTCGTTTTGAAAAATGATTTAAAAAAACCCTTTGCTTATTTTAACATTTACTGATTTGAAAAACTCTCTTTGGGTTTTAGTATTTTGAGGAGTATCAAAATCGCAATGATCAGTAAAGCAAATCAATGCACTAAAAGGAATTTTGGAACGGCTGAATTCTATGGCATTTGTTTTACTCCAAACCAATGAGGGTGCTACTTGAAAAGTAAAATGTTGATTAGATGGGAAAGCTGTTTTAATCCGTTTAGGTCCCGTATACTCAGTAATCATATCCGAGTTGAGAGGGTTAAAACGCCACAAAAGAATATTGGGGGTTTAGTTTATTCACTTCCCAAATACCCGCAGTGATATTTGATTGCAAATAGGTTCCATCTGCTAATTGAATAATCTTTGGATGAAATTTATTCGCTACAAAATCATTTGATAATTCTTCCCATTCATAAGCATGGTTTCTAACTCTAGTAATTGGTTTATCCAGTTCAAAACGTAAATCAAATGAATTGGTATTTACAACATGGTCAATAAGAGATTCTATGACAACTTTAAACCTTTTTTTATCAAAAATTAGAGTTTTGAATGTACCATTATGTCCAAAATCTATATTTTTAACCATGTTTACAACTACTTTATTAGAGTAGCAAATATAATAAAAGCTCCTACTTGATAGGAGCTTTTAATTTTAAATAGTATTTACAATCTACTCGAACATTATCCGCTAGCAATTCCCCAAGGCAATGCTAAACCAACCGATAAAATAGAAACTTTGTTTTCAAGAAAAATGCTTTAAGAAATAATGAATATTTTACAATGTGTAACAAATAGTTTCTGCAAAAGTTTTTTTTATTGTAAAGTTGAAGTAATTATTTTAAAATAATACACTTTTAGCCTCACAAAATTATTCTTTAAAAGAATAATTTTTTCTAAAAAAAATGTAAGAATTGTTTTTTTTGACTATTATTGCATTACCACTATTAAAAGTTAAGTAGCTAACTAGTATACTATTAAGGAATTATTAAAAATATATTATACCATGAATATCGAAACCATATTAGCAAAAATTCGGAATAAACGTCATGAACTTAATTACTAACAAGAATATATGGCAATGCTTCTTGAAATTAAGCAAGCCAACTACAACAAAATTAAAAACGGAAAAGTAGAAATAACTTTATCAATACTTTTCAAAATTATTAACATACTTGAGCTAGATTATGAAGAGTTATTTAGGCTTTTTAATTTAAAGAGCAAAACTATTTCAAACCTGTAAACGGCTTCATATAACTATTTTAAGTATCTAAAAGTGTAGTTAACACCTTCCGAAAACCACAAAAAAGGATGATTTCTTACTTCTAGAGATTACTAATAAGCTTCTAGAGGCTTCTAAAGGTTATCTAGAAGATAATTATAGTCTTCGTATTGCTTCAAAAGCTTAACTGAATGCTACTTTAGGTCGTCTAAAATAGAATTAAGGTTGTCTAAACCCGGAAAGACTACATCTAAAAACTACTTTCTTACTTCGGACAAAAAATTTAGTATTTTTTTAATAAATTTTTAATTTTTCATTAACAAAAAAATTAAAATCAGTTGTCTAGCTTTGAGTATGTTTAACCAAATAAAAAAATGAAAAATGAAAAAGAAAGAAATTTTGAGAGGTTACAATTTTTCGGATGCAAAATTGGTAACCATTGGCAAAGAAAAAATTGCCTTCATGAGAAGAGACAAAACAGAGTTTGAAAATTTGGGATTACTCCCAATGATTTTGATGCTCTCGAGGCTAGCATTGATGCTTTTTCTGATACTGACACCGATACTGAATTAGTTAATGCTCAAACCTACACAACTTCTAACAAAGATGCTAAAGCAGAAGATGTAAGAATAGCTATAAGAGCGGTAATGGCTCGTGTAATGTTAGTGTTTCCTGAAGGTAGTTCGAACTATAAAAAATTTGGAGCCGAGTTACTCTCCCAACAATTAGATTCTGATTTGCTTATCACTGCAAAAAGAGTAGCAAGAGTGGCTAACGAATTTTTTACAGATTTAGCACCAAAAGGATTAACCCAGGAAATGCTAAATACAATCACTGATTTGAGAGCGGCTTTTGAAGATTTAATTGTGGATGTTAAATTAAAGATTGCAGAGCGCGATACTCATCAACAAGAACGAGTAGAAAAAGCAAATACTATTTATGAAATGCTTGTAAAATTCGCTGTTACCGGGCAAAACATTTGGACGAATCAAGATGTTGCTAAATATAATGACTATGTGATTTATAATACTATTAGTGGTAACGAAGAGCCTCCAAAACTATAGGCTTAAAAAAATTAAAATTGTTTTAATTACTAAATTTTGTTTCCCTTTGAGCGTACTCATAATTAAAAAAGTTTAAATGTTTACTAAACTGCCTCCTAGATAATAAGGTAGTTTTTTTATTTACTAAATAAAATATTATTTGAGGTTTTTAGTACTATAGATTTATAATACCTTTACGTCTTTAATCATTTCTTATGAAATTACGTTTCGCAGCATCTCTTTTGGTATTTCTATGCATTGCTTCCTGTCAAGAAGACCCAAAAACACGTGCATTAGAACAAGAAAAAGAAACGCAAAAACGAGAAGTAGTTTTTAATACCATTGCTAAAAGCTGGGATTTTAATGCACAACCTGCAAACGAAATTTCGCGCTCGTTAACTGCTATTTGGTCAGAATGGCGTGTATTTCTTAACGAGTTAGAACAAAAACCTAAAAGCAGCCTTGGTGCTTTTCAGCAAAAAGCCAAAACATTGTCTAAAAGAGCTGCCGAATTGAACAATCATATTCCGATAGCGTATGATTTACCCGAGGTAAAAAGTAGAATTGCTGGTCTTACAACAAAAATTAACTCCATTAATTTATACATTCATTTAAATCAGATTCCGGCACAAAAAATTGTACAACTAGTGCAAGAAGTGAATGTGGAACTGGTATCATTTCAACAACAATTGAGCGAAATTGCATTCAAAAAACAGATTAAAATAGAAGATGGCGAAGGCGATATGATACGAATGTTAGATACAGCCAGAGCTATTCCGTCTAATCCTGTTCCAAAAATTATAAAATAAGTTTTGAGTTTAAGTTCATTATACAACGGTTATCTCCATTCGACGAAAGTCAAACAAATAACGGACACACTTGAAAATCCTTTAACCAAAATACAGTTAAAAGGACTTTTGGGCTCCTCATTTTCGTTCGTATTTCAAGCAATTTTTAGACAAAGCGAAAAACCTTTTCTGTTAATTTTTAATGAAAAAGAAGCAGCAGCGTACTATCTAAACGATTTGGAGCAGATGATTGGTGCTAACGACGTACTGTTTTATCCAAGTTCCTATCGTCGTCCCTATCAAATTGAGGAAACCGACAACGCCAATGTTTTATTGCGTTCCGAAGTTTTAAACCGAATTAATTCTAGAAAAAAACCAGCCGTAATAGTTACTTATCCCGAAGCGCTTTTTGAAAAAGTGGTCACCCGAAAAGAACTCGACAAAAACACCCTGAAAGTGGCTGTTGGCGACAATGTTTCTATAGATTTTATTAATGAAGTGTTATTCGAATACGAATTCAAACGTGTCGATTTTATCACGGAACCTGGAGAGTTTTCTGTTCGTGGCGGAATCTTGGATGTATTTTCTTTTTCGAATGATAATCCGTATCGTATTGAATTTTTTGGCAATGAAGTGGATAGCATCCGAACCTTTGATGTTGCCACGCAGCTTTCGGTAGAAAAGCAAAATAAGATTACCATTATTCCGAATCTGGAAAATAAATTCATCAAAGAAAACCGCGAAAGTTTTCTTGATTACATTAGCGAAAAAACTGTTCTTTGTATTGAAAACACCGAGTTTCTAACTTCACAATTAGACAAGCTTTTTGGCAAAGCGATAGAAACTTTTGACAAACTATCTGCAGCTGTAAAACATGCTGCACCGGAACATTTGTTCCTCAATCATGAAGGATTTCTGCACAAGTCTTTAGATTTCTCTATCATCGAATTATCGAATAAACCGTTGTTCAAAACCACCAAATCTTTCGAATTTCACATACAACCTCAACCTTCATTTAACAAACAATTTGATTTATTATTGAACAATTTGAGCGACAATCATTTTAACGGATTTACCAATTATTTGTTCTGTTCTAATGAAGGGCAAGCGAATCGTTTTCATGATATTTTTGAAAGTTTAGACGAGGAAAATAGCGAGAACATCCGCAAGCAATATCACACAATCGTTTCTTCTTTATACCAAGGTTTTATAGACGAAGAAAATCAAATTGCCTGTTATACCGACCATCAAATTTTTGAGCGTTATCATAAGTTCAACATCAAAAACGGTTATTCCAAAAAGCAAACGCTTACGCTGAAAGAATTGAATTCATTATCCGTTGGCGATTATGTAACGCATATTGATCATGGAATTGGGAAGTTTGGCGGTTTGCAGAAAATACAGGTTGAAGGCAAAACGCAGGAAGCAATTAAACTCGCTTACGCCGATAATGACATTGTGTATGTGAGCATTCATTCGCTTCACAAAATTTCGAAATACACCGGAAAAGACGGAACACCACCAAAGATTTACAAGCTGGGTTCGAATGCCTGGAAGACCTTAAAACAAAAAACTAAAGCGCGTGTAAAACACATTGCGTTCAATTTGATTCAGCTGTATGCAAAGCGACGTTTAGAAAAGGGATTTGCCTGCGCACCTGATTCTTATCTGCAAAAAGAATTGGAAAGCTCCTTTATTTATGAAGATACTCCAGACCAAATTACGGCCACTCAAGACGTAAAAGCCGATATGGAGAAAGATCGCCCAATGGACAGATTGGTTTGTGGC
This sequence comes from Flavobacterium sp., assembly GCF_025352015.1. GTDB lineage: Bacteria > Bacteroidota > Bacteroidia > Flavobacteriales > Flavobacteriaceae > Flavobacterium. Next base: position 14,194 of record NZ_JANXUG010000085.1, on the reverse strand, counting down.
GATGTTGGTTTTGGGAAAACGGAAGTCGCGATTCGTGCGGCTTTCAAAGCAGTTGATAATAGTAAACAAGTTGCGATTTTGGTGCCTACGACAATTTTAGCATACCAGCATTATAGAACTTTTACCGAAAGACTGAAAGACATGCCTGTAAATATTGGCTACCTCAACCGTTTTAGAACAGCAAAAGAAAAAGCAAAAACAATCGAAGATTTGGCTTCCGGAAAATTGGATATTCTGATTGGCACGCATCAACTAGTAAGCAAAAATGTAGTGTTTAAAGATTTAGGTTTACTAATTGTAGATGAAGAACAAAAATTTGGCGTAAACGTAAAAGATAAACTAAAGACGATTGCAGCGAATGTCGATACACTGACTTTAACAGCAACTCCAATTCCGAGAACCTTACAATTTTCATTGATGGCAGCTCGTGATTTATCCGTAATCACAACGGCTCCGCCAAATCGTTATCCTATAGAATCAAAGGTTGTTGGTTTTAGCGAAGAATTAATCCGTGATGCGGTTTCGTATGAAATTCAACGTAACGGACAAGTGTTTTTCATCAATAACCGAATCGAAAACATTAAGGAAATTGCCGGAATGATTCAGCGATTGGTTCCCGATGCACGCGTTGGAATCGGTCACGGCCAAATGGAAGGCAACAAGTTAGAAGAACTGATGCTTGGCTTTATGAATGGTGAATTTGATGTTTTAGTCGCAACCACCATTATAGAAAGTGGTCTGGATGTGCCCAATGCGAATACAATTTTCATCAACAATGCCAATAATTTCGGCTTATCTGATTTGCATCAAATGCGTGGTCGTGTTGGTCGAAGCAATAAGAAAGCGTTCTGTTATTTTATTTGTCCGCCTTATTCGGTGATGACTGATGATGCCCGAAAACGTATTCAGGCATTGGAACAATTCAGCGAATTGGGAAGCGGTTTTAATATTGCGATGAAAGATTTGGAGATTCGTGGTGCTGGAGATCTATTGGGAGGAGAACAAAGCGGTTTTATTAATGAAATTGGTTTTGAAACTTATCAGAAAATCATGAACGAAGCCATTGAAGAATTGAAGGAAAACGAATTCAAAGAACTTTACGAATCAGAAAATGATGTCGACACTAAAGAATATGTAAAAGATTTACAAATTGATACCGATTTCGAATTGCTATTCCCAGATGAATACATTAATAACATTACCGAGCGTTTGAATTTGTATAACGAACTCGGGACTATAAAAGACGAAGCGGGTTTATTGGCTTATGAAAACAACCTTATTGACCGTTTTGGAGCGTTGCCAAAAGAAACACAAGCACTCTTGAACAGCATCCGCATCAAATGGATTGCGACCCAAATGGGAATTGAAAAAATCATCATGAAGCAGGGCAAACTGATTGGTTATTTTGTAGGCGACCAGCAATCTGCTTATTATAATTCGAAGCAATTTAGGAAAATGCTGCAGTTTGTGCAGCAACATGGAAACATCTGTAAAATGAAAGAGAAAGAAACCAAAAACGGTTTGCGGTTATTAATCACTTTTGAAAATGTAAAATCTATAAACAAAGCGTTAGAGTATATGGAAATGATATTTGATAATAAGAGTAGTACTGCCAGTTCAGTGAGGTAAGCGAACTTTAGTTTGCACTATTAACTAAAAAACCCACATAACTAGTGGGTTTTTTGTATTCAGAAAGAAAACTACTTTTTCAAAATCTTGAAATTTGCTTCTCTATCTTTAATTTTCAATTTGAAGAAGTACGTTCCTCGAGCAAATGGTGAAATATCAACAGTAGCATTTAATCCATTGAGTTTTTGATCAAACAATAATTGCCCAGCTATATTATAAATGGCAATTTCGGTGATAACATCCTTTGAAGTGATAGCTACTTTTCCAGTAGTTGGGTTTGGATAATAACTGTAATCTAGGAAATTATTGTCTTCAATATTTAAACTTCCTGTGCAATTTATCGTGGCATTCCATCCCGAAGCCACGACACCTTGATCTGAATAAAATTTAAGTGTTAAAGAACCTTCAGAAGAAGTTGAATTAAAAATCCCAGGATTTACAGTGCCTGTCAGTCCACCTGGAGTTAACAAAGGATAAAACTCATCCGGTCCGTTATAAATATATAGATAGTCATAGTTGTTTTCAAGATTAAAAGTAGAGAATGTAACTTTTAGTTTTAAGCCTGGATTGTTTGGCGTCATGGTTCTTACCCAGGATTCCATATTGGTATAATTGCCAGTTAAGCCACCTGTGTCTGTAAAAGAAACATTTGCGCAAAAGTTGATGGCTGCTGTAGCAAATATTTTATTTCTATTTGCTGGTTCTAAATTATTACAGAAAGGTCTAACTTGTATTACATAATATGTATTAGGAATTAACCCAGCTGCTGTAAACGTGGTTGCGGAAACGGTATTCCAAACAGGTGTTGACGAAGAAAAAGGAGTTACTGCGACCTGCCATGATGTTGCCAAGCCTACCTCGGTCCATGCTATTTGTACAGAAGTTGGTGTAATGCTGGAGGTTGTTATATCAGTTATCGTATTTGGGCAACTACTAGTACAATCAAAACTTAAACAAGTTCCTCCATTAATGTCATTTAAAATAACCTGTCTAGGTTGTAGTCCAAAACCATTTGCGAAATTTATCCCAACACCGTTAACTAAATGACAGTAGCTCATTATCGTTCCTTTATCAACAGTAGGAATTGGTCCTAGCGGACAAGTTCCTTCACTATATCCTGCTTGAGTTCCGCAACCGTCTATGGATGTATTATTGCCGTTCCAATAACAACCATGAGTATGCGGTGATCCTAAAAGATGTCCAAATTCATGTGTAATAACTTCTACAGTCCAGGAATAGGTTGGCACAGTAGCATAACTAAAATTAACATCGGCATAACTGTAATTTAATTGTGTACACAATCCGTTAATGCTGACTGCCACACCGCCAAGTCCGCCAGGATCAATACCTATCAATTGACCAACATCACCGTCAAACACAGGTGTTGTTTGCGAAAAAGCATTTAGATAAGCTCCCGAAGTTGTTCCAACGCCTTCATAAGGATCAGCAGTTGTCCAAATGAAAATAGATTTTAAACCCACCGTTATGCCGTCATTATTATACAGGGTTTGAACATTATTAAAAACAGACGTAATCCAGTTGGTAGTAGTTGTGGTACTGCTTCCGTTCTGAATAAATAAATTATTATCTATTTCAAAATAGAAACTCACACATCTAACGCTATTTCCACTTCTATTGGTTTCTCCATTGGTAGTAGTTTTGGTTTCGTTTTCTTTTGTATGGCACTCAAACTGGTTTAACAGTTTCATTTTAGCATCAGAATAAACGATATAATCGGATTGATTGTTGGGTTTGTCTAACTTTCCGATTACCAAATTTCCTATTGTAGCGCTAGAAATTATACCGTTAAATTCTCCGTTAAAAAAATTCAATGATGCCACCGAATTGGTTTCATCTTTTAAACATCCGCGGTAAAAAACTCCTTTTTCGTAGGATATGTTTTTACTTGTATTAGTATCCACATGAAAGCCTTCTACAAATGGATTTACTTTATACAAAAGCACTGAAATAGTATTGTTTTGATACGGGATTTCAAGTTGTATATTATCGTATTTATTGTAAACAATTTCGTTGACTTTATCTCGATTAAGGCTGGCTAAAGTGGCACCATCCACAACTTTGTTTACTTCTTTATCAATAACGTTTTGATTTACCGTTAACACCGAAATAGGTCTAAAAGTGGCTTTCAAGCTTTGCAACTCTGCTATTTTGTTGGCTATTTTGTTTTGTGCATTAAACGATATACAATTAATCAAAACAATAAAAAGAAGATATTTTTTCATAATACAATTTTATTTTGAGGCATAAAGTTACCGAAGTTGAATCGAATTCATGTCTTAATTTACTTTTTTAAGTTATGTTTAATTAAAAATGAAAGAAAGCATCTTGAATATGCTCTATTTTATACTTACTTTCTTCTTTATAAATAGCAATAATATCAAACCGCGTTTCTACATCCAAATCATTGGAAATTATGTATTCGTTAACGGCTTTGACTAACAATTGGATTTTCTTGGGTTTGACAAAATCTTGAGGTAATCCAAACTCTATTGAGGAACGGGTTTTTACTTCAACCACGGCGAGGACATTTCCCTTTTGTGCAATAATATCAATCTCTGCTTTTTGAAATGTCCAGTTGGTTTCCAGAATGTCATAGCCCTCTTTTTGCAGAAATGCTACAGCTAATTCTTCCCCTAATTTTCCTAACTCATTGTGTTCTGCCATTACTCAAAAATCACTTTGCTGTGTTCAGCATTCACTTCAAGAGATACCTTTCTTCCAAAAATTAAGGCTCGATTATCACGAATATGTCCCGCCGGAAAGTTATATATAATAGGAATATTTAAACCTTTTACCGTGTCTTCAATAATCTCTAAAGCATTTCTTCCCCACGGAATTTCGTTGTCTTTCATCTCCGTCATCGCGCCAACAATTATTCCTTTCAAACCTGACAAACAGCCATTGCGTTTGAGGTTCATCATCATTCGGTCAACGTGGTATAAATATTCATCTAAATCTTCGATAAACAAAATCTTATCCGTGCATTCAACCGCTGATTGAGAGCCTAGCAAACTGTATAATATGGAAAGATTTCCGCCTACCAATTCTCCTTTGGCTGCGCCAATATGATTTAATGCATCACAATCTAAAGTGTATTCCAGTTTGTCATTAAATAAGGCGGCGCACAGGGAGTTTTTCGCTTCATCAGTCGCTCTTGGAATAGCAACCGGCATTGTGGCGTGTAAAGATTCAATGCCCATTCGATTCAAATGACTATGTAAAACCGTTACATCGCTAAAGCCGATGATCCATTTTGGATTTTGTTTGAATTTGGTAAAATCCAATTTATCGATAATTTTTACTGTTCCATATCCGCCACGAACACACCAAATCGCTTTAATATTTGGGTTATCCATTTGCTCCTGAAAATCGACTGCTCGTTGGTCATCTGTTCCTGCCAATTGGTAATAATCCAAGCCGATGGTTTTTCCTAATTTGACATTCAGTCCCCACCCTGCGAGCAAATCTATGGTCGGTTTTAGATTATCTTCAATGTTTTTTCGGGCTGTGGAAACGATGGCAATAGTGTCGCCTTTTTGTAAAAATGGTGGTGTTATCATCTTTTTTTGAGAATGAAGATTTAAAAAGAATAAAGATAAGAGAATAAAGAATATAGGTTTTTTGTTCATTTTTGAAAATGATATGAGCAAATATAATCAAATTGTAGTTTAAGAAAAACAATTCCCTAGCCTAGATAGTAGTGAAAATCCTTTTTTTGAAATGCATAACAGGTGTTGAAGTTTTAGAGTAGAAGTGTTGCATTTCAAAAAAGATTGAAACGGATAGCTGGAAATTGCTTCAAATAAAAAAGCGATTGCTTATTTTTGCAAATTACATACTGTATTTATTATGTCAGAAAATCCAAAAAGATATACCATCACCGCCGCCTTGCCTTATACAAATGGTCCAATTCACATTGGGCATTTAGCCGGAGTTTATGTGCCATCCGATATTTATGCCCGCTATTTACGATTGCAGGGAAAAGATGTTGCTTACATCTGCGGAAGCGATGAACACGGCGTTGCTATTTCGATGAAAGCCAAAAAAGAAGGCATCACGCCACAACAAGTTATTGATAAATACGACGGAATTATTCGCCAGTCATTTATAGATTTCGGAATTTCATTCGACAATTATTCGAGAACATCATCTAAAATTCACCACGATACGGCACAAGAATTTTTTAGGAAATTATATGATACCGGAAATTTCATTGAACAAGTTACCGAACAATTGTATGATGCCAAAGCGGAACAGTTCCTTGCCGATAGATTTGTAACCGGAACCTGCCCGAAATGCGATAATCCCGAAGCTTATGGCGATCAATGCGAACGTTGTGGCTCGACGCTGAATGCTACTGATTTGATTAATCCTAAGTCAACAATTACAGGAGATACTCCTATTTTAAAATCGACAAAACACTGGTTTTTACCTTTGGACAGATATCAAGATTTTTTAACCCAATGGATTTTAAAAGATCACGCCAAAGACTGGAAAGTAAATGTACTGGGACAAGTAAAATCTTGGTTGGACGATGGATTAAAACCCCGTGCCGTAACCCGTGATTTAGATTGGGGGATTGACGTTCCGGTTGAAGGTGCCGAAGGGAAAAAATTATACGTTTGGTTTGACGCACCGATTGGATATATTTCTTCTACCAAAGAATGGGCAGCAAGAAAAGGAAAAAATTGGGAAAACTATTGGAAAAAAGACGATACAAAACTAGTTCACTTTATCGGGAAAGATAATATTGTTTTTCACTGCATTATTTTTCCGGCAATGCTGAAAGCTGAAGGAACTTATATTTTACCTGATAATGTTCCGGCAAATGAGTTTTTGAACCTTGAAGGAAACAAACTTTCTACTTCCAAAAACTGGGCGGTTTGGCTGCACGAATATTTACAGGACTTCCCAGATAAACAAGATGTGCTGCGCTATGTCTTGACAGCAAATGCACCTGAAACAAAAGATAACGACTTTACCTGGAAAGATTTTAAGGCGAGAAATAATAATGAATTAGCAGCGGTTTTTGGAAATTTCATCAATCGTGTTGTGGTTTTAACCAATAAATATTATAACGGAATAATTCCGTCACCAAATGAGTTTAACGAAGTTGATGAACAGACTTTAGCCGAATTAAAAGCTTATCCAGCGGTAATTTCGAGTTCTATTGAACGTTACAGATTCAGGGAAGCACAAGGCGAGTTGATGAATGTGGCGCGTTTGGGAAATAAATATCTTGCCGACGAAGAGCCTTGGAAAATGGCAAAAACCAATCCGGAAAGGGTTCAAACGCAAATGTATGTGGCGATTCAGATTGCAGCAGCTTTACAAATTTTGTGCGAACCGTTTTTGCCGTTTACCGCAAAAAAATTATCAAAAATCCTTAATATCATTCCGAGTGCAGTTCAGGGAACAATAGTTGACTGGAAATCAGTAAGTGAAACATCCGAATTATTAAAACCAAATCACAAAATTGGGGACGCCGAAATATTATTTGACCAAATTGAAGACGCCGAAATTCAAAAACAAATAGAGAAACTTGAAGCGACCAAAAAAGCTAACGTCATGGAAAACCATATAACAGAGGCTCAAAAACCAACAGCAACTTTTGAAGATTTCTCAAAATTAGATTTGCGTGTGGGAACCATAGTTGAAGCTGAAAAAATGCCCAAAGCGAATAAGCTTTTAGTATTGAAAGTCGATACTGGAATTGACGTTCGTACTATTGTTTCGGGAATTGCAGAGCATTTTTCTCCTGAAGAAGTGATTGGAAAACGTGTGACGGTTTTAATCAATTTAGCTCCAAGAGCTTTGCGTGGAGTAGAAAGCGAAGGTATGATTTTGATGACCAACAATTCTGAAGGGAAACTTGTTTTTGTAAATCCGGATGCTTATGGTGTTGATAATGGAACAATTATTAGTTAAAAATGAAAAAACTAACACAGATTTCACAAATTGGCACAAATTAATTTGTGAAATCTGTGTTTTAAAAACAAAACCATGAATCTAAAAGTAATTGCCTTTGACGCCGACGATACATTATTTGTCAACGAACCCTATTTTCAAGAAACAGAACAGAAATTCTGTGCTTTGATGAGTGATTATCTTTCGCATCAAGGATTGTCGCAAGAACTTTTTAAAACTGAAATTGCCAATTTAGATTTGTATGGTTACGGAATTAAAGGCTATATTCTCTCGATGATTGAAGCTGCAATGAAAATTTCAAACAATACCATTTCGATTGAAATCATTGAAAAAATTATTGAATTCGGAAAAGAATTACTCCAAAAACCAATTGAATTATTAGAGGGTGTCGAAGTAACTTTGGAAGCGTTGAAAGGAAAATACAAACTTATTGTGGCCACCAAAGGCGATTTGAAAGACCAACAAAGCAAGTTGCACCGTTCTGGTTTGGGACATTATTTTCACCATATAGAAGTGATGGCTGATAAACAAGAAGTAAACTATCAAAAATTATTGGCTCGTTTAGAAATAAAACCTGATGAATTTTTTATGATTGGCAATTCTTTAAAATCTGATGTTTTACCTGTTTTGGAACTGGGAGGTTATGCCGTTCATATTCCGTTTCATACAACTTGGGAACACGAAAAAATAAATCACAATGTTGAGCATCCCAATTTTAAAACCGTAGCAAAAATATCGGATGTGTTGGAAATTTTGATGTAATGTTAGAAAATATAAGTCCAGTTTACACCATCACTAATTAAAATAGCAGTTTTTAAAGAAGCGTTAAAAGGCATTATTAAGGGCGGATTTGTCACGGCACTGTTGTCTTTTGCGTAAAGACCACCGCCAAAAGTATAGACTTTTGCATTTACTGAATTCGAAATATTTCTTAAAACATAAATTCTGCCAGGAACATTGACAGCATTTGGCAAGATAAATTCATCACTGCCCGCAGTTGGTGTAATCGAAATATAGACTCCATCAATAATTTGTGCAGCACTGCCGCTAGGACCTCCATTAAATGTTCCGGAACTAGCGACATTTACATTTAACAAACCTATTTCCTTAACATTTAAATTTCCGTTAATATCAAGTGTGCTTAAAGGAGTAGTGGTGTTAATTCCAACTTGTGCCAAACCTGAAGTAGCAGCATAAAAGACTGTTATTAAAATCAATACTAATTTTAATTTGTTCATGATTTGAGATATTTGACATATAAATTTAACCAAATTGTTGAACAAAAGTCAGTTAGTTTTTTTTAAATCATTACCGAAAACGTTTTCGTGTTGACAACTTTGTATATTTAAGGTACAATCATTACAACTTTGATACATGAAAAAACGGCAAAAGATTAACTTCTGCCGTTTCTATGCTATTACAAATTAAAATCATTTCGAATGTTTTTTCGTTATTACTTTTCAATTTGATTTTTTAAGAAAAACCTAATGAAAACTCGAAATGACATTTATCGAAAACATTTTCAGAATTATTTCCCTAACAAAAGAATGTCATTAGCAACCACTTCGGTAACATATCGTTTGATGCCATCTTTATCTTGATAATCGGTGTATGTTAGTTTTCCCTCGATGGCAATTTCTTTGCCTTTGACAACATATTTCTCGATAATGTCTGCTACTTTGCCCCAAGCTTTTACTTTGTGCCATTGTGTGTCTTCAACTTTTTCGCCTTTGGCGTTGATGTAATAATCATTGGTTGCTAACGTTATGTTGGCTACTTTTTTGCCTTCGCCAAACGTTTTGATTTCTGGTTCTTGTCCTACGTGACCGATTAATTGTACTGTGTTTTTCATTGCATTCATGGCTTTAAAATCTAAATGTTTTTGTTAAAATATTTTTTGCTGTTTGAAATTGTTGTATCAAATCAACGAGGCAAAGTTGTGGCGACTTTCAAAAGTTATTCGGTTGTTATACGTTTACTTTCGATTGTAATTGCTTGTAAACGTTTGTAAACGGAAAATAATGTTTACATTTGATTTGAAATGATGACAAGCACAGAGTTAAAGCCTCCTCTAGCCCTGATTGTAGCGATTGCCATGCAAAAGCGAAAAGCAGGAAAAAGGAAACCAAGAATGCCCGAGCCTTTCGCTTCTAAAATATAAAACAATGAGTAAAACTTGTTTAGAATGCAACGAAAAAATTGTTGGTCGCGAGGACAAAAAGTTTTGCAGCGATGGTTGTCGTAATAGTTACAACAATAAAATCAATAAGGATAGCACAAATTATATGCGGAACATTAATAATAAGTTGCGCAAAAATTATCGCATTTTGTGTGATATAAATGTGGAAGGAAAATCAAAAACAACAAAAAATAAGTTGTTAAGCAAAGGTTTTGACTTTGATTTTATGACCAATGTGTTGCATACCAAAACAGGAAATACTTATTATTTTGTATACGACCAAGGCTACATGCATTTGGACAACGAATTTTATATGCTGGTTAAAAAAGACATTTGATTATTGGTTTAATTTATAAAAAGATGAGAAAAAAGTATACTTCTATATATTCCTTTTTAGTATTATTAGTACTGCTTTTTGGCATATTCTTTTTTATGATGCCGCAAAAATATGATGAAACTGAAGCGCCCCTTTCAGAATTTTCTACAAAAAGAGCGTTAGAAACGGTAAAGGAAATTTCAAAAAAACCACATTTTGTGGGATCTAAAAACCACGAAATTGTTGCCAATTACATTCAGAAAGAACTACAAGAATTAGGTTTAGAAGCTTTGATTCAAGAAGGATTTACCTTGACTGAAAGTGGGACTTTAGTAAAATCGAAAAATATTTTAGCCCGTATTAAAAGCACCTCGACAGCGCTCGGTAAGACAAAAAACAGTAAAGCCTTGTTATTGCTTTCACATTATGACAGTGCGCCACATTCGTACTCAAGAGGTGCGAGCGACGATGCATCTGGTGTAGCAACTATTATTGAAAGTGTTCGTGCCTTTTTGCATAACAAAACCAAACACAAGAATGACATTATCATACTTTTTACCGATGCCGAAGAATTAGGGTTGAATGGCGCAGCACTTTTTGTAACGCAGCATCAATGGGCGAAAGAAGTAGGTTTGGTCTTAAATTTTGAAGCGCGAGGAAGTTCGGGGCCAAGTTATATGTTGATGGAAACCAATGAAGGAAACGCTAAAATGGTTGCTGCCTTTAAAGCGGGGAAAGTAAAGTTTCCTGTTTCTAACTCGTTGATGTATAGCATTTATAAAATGTTGCCCAACGATACCGATTTGACTGTTTTTAGAGAGCAGGGAAAAATACAAGGTTTTAATTTTGCGTTTATCGATAATCATTTTAACTACCACACGGCTCATGACGATTATCACAATCTTTCCCCAAAAACACTGGCGCATCAAGGAAGTTATTTGTTTCCGTTACTAAATTATTTTGCAAATGCAGATTTAACCCATTTAAATTCAGCTGATAATTCTGTTTATTTTACTATTCCGTTTGCATTTGTAAGCTATCCATTTGCTTGGATTTTGCCTATGCTTTTGTTGGGTTTAGGTTGTTTTTTATTATTCATATTCGTTGGTTTGGGTAAGCGAGCGTTGCGTTTGGACGAAATTATAAAAGGGTTTTTGCCGCTTTTAAGTTCATTGATTACGGCTGGTTTGATAACTTATGTTGGATGGTTACTACTACTGAATTTTTATCCACAATACAACGATGTTCTTCACGAATTTACCTATAATGGTCACGATTATATTTATGCTTTTGTGAGTTTGACCATGGCAATTTGTTTTTTGTTTTATCAAAATAATGGCAAACGAAATCCAGAAATGAGTCAACTTATTGCGCCATTATTTCTGTGGTTCCTAATCAATTTGGGAATTTCTTTAAAACTTCAAGGCGCAGGATTTTTGATTATACCCGTTATTTCGAGTTCCTTAATGTTGGGCTTTTTTGTATTGACACAAAAGTCGAATTGGATATTGAATTGTCTTTTAGCCATTCCCACGTTACTTATTTTAGTTCCTTTTATCCAAACGTTTCCCATTGGTTTGGGGTTAAAAATTCTATTCGTAAGTGCTATTTTAACCGTGTTGACTTTTACATTGTTATTACCAATTTTTGGTTCGTTTTCACGAAAAGGAATTTGGTCTATCGGATTCTTTGTAATAGCGATTGGGTTTTTTGTTAAAGCGCATCAAAACTCGAATTATTCGGATGTAAAAGCAAAACCAAATAGTTTGGTTTATATCCTAAATGCAGATACTAACAAAGCCAATTGGGCAACCTATGACATCAATTTAGACGAATGGACGAAAAAGTATTTGGGTGCAAATCCAAGAAATAGCACTTCGTTACATTTTAATAAATTGTACAGTAAATATGGTTCTAAATTTAGTTTTGTATCAGCGGCCCCGTTGACCACACTTTTAAAACCAACGATAGAGTTCCTTCGCGATACTATCAAAGGAAATCAACATTTATTCAAAATAAAAATTACGCCTAACCGAGACGTAAACCGCTATGACATTTTTGTACATAACAACGTTAAAATTAATAATTTAATGGCAAATGGAGTAAAATCGGGGGCAAATAAAAGTACTAGTAATACCAAAACTTCTGGAAAGATATTGACGTATTATGTGGTAGATAATCTCCCGTTGGAAATGGAATTTTCTATTGGTAATAAAACAACGCTTGATTTAGATTTAGTAGAAAGTTCTTTTGATTTAATGTCAAATTCGTTGTTCAAAATAATACCAAGAAAATCGTGGATGATGCCAACCCCATTTGTTTTGACCGATGCCGTACTTATTAAACAAAAGATAAAACCTTCGCCAAAAATTACGCCTGAAAAACCAACTTTCAAAAGATATACTTACCGAAAAGATAGCTTATCAGTTGCTGTTGATAGTTTAAAATAAAACAAAATCATATAAAACATTCCTATAATGACGGCTAATAAAGGCAAACAAATCTCCATTTTAGGTTGCGGCTGGCTGGGTTTGCCCTTGGCAGAATCATTAATAAAAAGAGGATTTTCGGTGAATGGTTCAACTACTACATTGACAAAAGTTTTAGTCTTAAAAACTGCCAAAGTTATTCCTTTCATTATCACACTGAGCGCAGTCGAAGTGTCTGATGAAATGAGACTTTCAATTGAAGCATTTTTAGAAAAATCCGATATCTTGATTATTGATTTTCCGCCGAAATTGCGAGGAAATGACTCTGAAAATTTTGTGGCTAAAATTCAAATGCTAATTCCTTTTATAGAAAAAGCTAAACTGAAAAAAGTAGTATTTGTCAGTTCCACTTCGGTTTACGCTGATGGCACTTCGACTGCGCTCAGTGTGACAGAAATGATAAAACCTAAACCCAATAAAGAAAGTGGAAAACAATTATGGGAAACGGAACAGCTTTTACAAAACAATCCAAACTTTAAAACAACCGTAATTCGATTTGGAGGATTGATTGGGAAAAACAGGCATCCAATATACTTTTTAGCGGGAAAAAAAAATCTCGAAAACCCCGAGGCTCCCATTAATTTAATTCATCAAACAGATTGCATCGGCATCATTGAAACAATAATCAGTCGAGACATTTACGGAGAAATTTACAATGCTGTGACTCCATTTCATCCCACTCGAAAATCGTATTATATCCAAAAAGCGGTCGAATTTGAATTGCATGTGCCTCAATTTGATGAAGATAAACCGTCAATCGGAAAAACCGTTTCTAGCAATAAAATTGAAATGGAATTAAATTATAAATTTCAACACAAAATTTTATGAATTTTAATGATACTGTGGGAACCGTTGGAGTTGGACTAGTTCTTGTTGCTTATTTTCTAAATATTTTTTCGTTGATAAAAAAAGACGGAATACTTTTTTATACTCTAAACATTATTGGCGGCGCTATTTCTTGTTATGCTTCGCTACTAATTCATTTTTTACCCTTTATAATTCTGGAAGGAATTTGGACCATAGTAAGCATTGTTGGTTTGCTAAAGAGCATAAAAAAACCTCAAATTTTTTGAGGTTTTAATTTTTATTTTTTGATTACCAAATTCTAACACGTTTATCTGGAACAACATACATACCGTCACCTTGTTTTATGTCGAATGCTTTATAGAACGTGTCCAAATTTTGCAATGGCACGTAAGCTCTATACATTCCTGGTGAATGCGGATCTGTTTTGACTTGGTTTTTCAAAGCTTCGTCCCGCATTTTACTTCTCCAAATAGTTGCCCATGAAATGAATAATCGCTGCTCTGGTGAGTAACCGTCAATTAATCCTGGATTTCCGTTTTCTTTTAGATATAATTGTAAACCATCGTAAGCAACATTAATCCCACCTAAATCTCCAATATTTTCACCCAATGTAAATTTACCATCAACATGAATTCCTGGCAGTGGTTCTAGAGCCGAATATTGATCGGCCAATGCCGTGCCTAACGTTGTAAATTTTGTCAAATCATCTGTTGTCCACCAGTCTACAAGATTTCCTTCAGCATTAAATCTTGATCCTTCATCATCAAAACCATGTGAGATTTCATGACCAATTACAGCTCCAATTCCACCATAATTTACAGCTTC
>NZ_JANXUG010000058.1 GCF_025352015.1 Flavobacterium sp. | reverse complement strand
TTTAAATACTAGTTTGTCAGCATTTAAAACAAGTTTTATACTCTTGAAGGTTGCAAATATAATGCTTTCTAAATACTCCCTCCAAATATATTTTTAGGTTTTTTGTGGTTTTTTAAACAACTAAATAAACTTTTTTTGGATGTAAAAAATCTAAAAAAAATGAGAAATATCAATTTTTAAGAGCTTAAATAAATGGAGTAATCACATTTTTTTGAAAAAAAGAGCAATTGAAAGAAAAAAGAAGGTAATAAATTAATACAATTATAATCTTTATCTTCAAATCGTTAGCAACAAGATTAAAATTATTTTTTCACAACCTTCTTCTCCCAGTAATCGTATAATTGGTCTACATCTATTGGGTTAGCAGGTATTTGAGGAATTAGTCTGCCTCTGGTAAAGGCTCTGTCGAGAATAGTTTCTATTAAGAAATCTTCATTGACTTCATAAGGAACATATTTTGTTTTGAGGTTTATATCAAATAATTTGGCTGTATTATTAGACCAAAATGCTTTCCAACCGCTTTTGTAATCTTTTATAAGTTCGAAAGTAGTAAATCCTGTTTGACGATGAATTAATTTAACTAGAATTTGTCCTTGTTTTCGAGAAAGTTTTTTTAACTGTCCCGTAAATTCGTTTTCCATATAGTCTTCTACTATTTTGAAGTATTTGTTTTTTTCTCTTTTGGATTTTAACTTATCCATATTCATATTTAAAACTGTTAATCTTTCGGCAGCTATTTTAGCTATTGGGTACACTTTATAAACTCTATTTTGAAGTAAAAGAAATTCTTTTTTTTCTTCTGCGCTTAATTTTTGTTTGTAAACTACTACTTCTTCTAAAGGAACAATGGTATCACTTTCAAATTTACCAATTTCTTTTTTCGACACAGAATCATTTAAAATTTGGGCATTTGAAATGAAGGAAACTGATAGCAATAAAAAGAAGTAAACTAACTTTTTCATAGTAAATTATTATTAGTGTAAAAATATAGAATATCCTTAACAACTCTGATGCCAAATTTATATTTTAGCAAAAAAAAATGGCAGCAAAATCGATAATTACCAAATCATCCCTTACTTTTTTAGAAAGTTATTTGAATAATGCTTCTCCAACTGGCTATGAATCAAAGGGTCAGAAAATCTGGATGGATTATTTAAGACCTTATGTAGACACTTTTATTACAGATACTTATGGAAGTGCTGTGGGAGTTATTAATCCAAATGCAAAATATAAAGTAGTTATTGAAGGCCATTCAGACGAGATTTCATGGTATGTAAATTATATTACTGATAATGGCCTTATTTACGTAATAAGAAATGGTGGTTCAGATCATCAAATTGCACCATCAAAAAGAGTTAACATTCATACTAAAAACGGAATTGTAAAGGGGGTTTTCGGTTGGCCAGCAATTCATACTAGAAGTAGGGGCAAGGAAGAACCAGCTAAATTACATAATATATTTATTGATTGCGGTTGTTCGTCCAAAGCAGAAGTAGAAAAATTAGGGGTTCATGTGGGTTGTGTCATAACTTATCCAGATGAATTTATGATTTTAAATGGGAATAAATTTGTTTGTCGAGCCATCGATAATAGGATGGGTGGCTTTATGATTGCAGAAGTTGCACGACTTTTGAAAGAAAATAAAAAAATCCTTCCTTTTGGATTATATATAACCAATTCTGTTCAGGAAGAAATTGGACTTCGAGGTGCTGAAATGATATCTAATACTATTAAACCCAATGTTGCCATCATTACTGATGTTTGCCATGACACGTCGACACCGATGATTGAAAAGAAAATTGAAGGTGATTTAAAATTGGGTAAAGGTCCTGTAATTGCTTATGCTCCTGCGGTTCATAATTTATTGCGAGATTTAATCGTAGAAACTGCAGAAGTAAATAAAATTCCGTTCCAACGTCAAGCTACATCGAGATCAACAGGAACCGATACCGATGCATTTGCTTACAGTAATGGTGGTGTGGCGTCGGCTTTAATTTCGTTACCGTTGCGATACATGCATACTACAGTGGAGATGGTGCATCGTGATGACGTTGAAAATGTCATTAAACTTATTTATGAAAGCTTGCTGAAAATAGAAAACAACGATTCGTTTTCTTATTTTAAATAATCTATGTAAAAAGCAGCTTTATTAAATCCAGCTGTCTCTAACTTTATTATGGTTGTGCATACTTTTGACTTAAATTTATAATTTTAAATCTAAAGTGATGACCACATTGTTGTTACACATTTTATTAGTTTTTAATGAACGATTAATTTTTTCAAAGTTTAATGGATATGCTTCGGTGTCAATAGCGCTCTGAATCAACTGATTATCTTCGTCAACATGGTCTTTAAAATTTGTAGCTTCCAAAATAGGCTGAATGCATTCCTCTTTAGTTTCGGTAATCAATTTGCTTTCAGCAATAACTTCCTCTAATGTTTTGCAGTAGTTTGTTTCAATAACTGAATTTGGATTAAATACTATTGTATCTTCAGTATCGTTCTCTGATATATCTTTTGAAAACACTTGATATGCATTGGCTAATTGCTCTTGCTTATTTTCGGTAACTGGATGATGTGTAGTAACATCTTGTAGATTTAAATCTTGTTGTTGTAATTCGGAAGCAGCTTTACTGTTGTTTGTGAAAGTTAATGCAATTAATCCTAAAAAAATAATTGATGTTTTACTCACTTTTTTTAGATTTTGTTTTTGATATTCGTGAATTGTTGATTTCATGATGTTAGATTTTTTAATTGATAATGATGTATAGTGTTATTAATATCTTATGCAAATATATATCTAAAAACAAGTATCTTGTATTGCACAGTACTAAAATTTAACATTTTATTAACTTTTTAAAAATTTACATCGTATATGTTTGTTTATGTTTTCAGAAACTTTAGAACATTTTGTTCAATGCGTTGCTGTATGTTCGAAATATCTGCTTTGATAAATTTTTCTCCCAAAATATTTTCGTACAATTCGATATAACGTTCAGATACTTCTTCGACATATTCATCACTCATGTAGGGGATTTGTTGCCCCAATTTTCCTTGAAAACCATTTTCAATTAACCAGCGACGGACAAATTCTTTAGATAATTGTTTTTGCTCTTCTCCACTTTCTTGTCTTTCCTTATAACCTTCAGCATAAAAATAACGAGAGGAATCTGGTGTATGAATTTCATCAATTAAAACTATTTTCCCGTCTTTGGTTTTACCAAATTCATATTTGGTATCCACCAAAATCAAGCCGCGACTTGCTGCAATTTCGGTTCCACGTTGGTATAAAGCTCTGGTGTATTTTTCTAAAACCAAATAATCTTCTTTAGAAACTATGTTGTTTACTAAAATCGCTTCGCACGAAATATCTTCATCGTGTGAACCATTGTCGGCTTTAGTAGTTGGTGTGATAATTGGTTTTGGAAATTTGTCGTTTTCTTTCAAATCGTCAGGCATAGTTACACCACAAATGATTCTTTTTCCTGACGCATATTCACGAGCAGCATGACCTGAAAGATAACCACGGATAACCATTTCGACTTTAAAAGGCTCGCAAAGATAACCAATAGCAACATTAGCATCAGGAGTTGCGATGAGCCAATTGGGCACGATATCTTGCGTGAGATGCATAAATTTAGTAGCAATTTGATTCAGAATTTGGCCTTTGTACGGAATGCCTTTGGGCAAGACGACATCAAAAGCAGAAAGCCTGTCGGTAGCAATCATTACTAAAAGTTCGTTATTGATGTTATAGACTTCGCGAACTTTGCCTCGATAAACCGATTTTTGGTTGGGAAATTGAAAATTAGTTGTAGTAATTGTATTCATCACGTAGTGTTGTTGGTGGTGCAAAAATAGGGATTTGAGATTACTTTTTTAGACAACATTTAAAAATAAAAAAAACCTGCCAAGTTAAATTTGGCAGGGTTGAGCTTTTTATTTTGTCAAAAAAAATAGGGTGACTTTGTTTAATAATCGTTGTTTTCTATACTCTTGTAAGCATCAATAACTTTTTTAACCAATCTGTGACGCACAATATCTTTATCATCAAGATAAATAATTCCGATTCCTTCAATGTCTTTAAGTACCAATATGGCTTCTTTTAATCCCGAAATCGTTCTTCTTGGTAAATCAACTTGTCCTGGGTCGCCGGTAATAATAAACTTGGCGTTTTTTCCCATACGTGTTAAAAACATTTTCATTTGCGAATGCGTTGTATTTTGAGCTTCATCCAAAATTACAAATGCATTATCCAACGTTCGTCCACGCATAAAAGCCAAAGGAGCGATTTGAATTATCCCTTTCAGCAAATAATCTTCCAAAGTTTGTGGTGGCAGCATGTCGCGTAAGGCATCATACAAAGGTTGCATGTAGGGATCGAGTTTTTCTTTCATATCGCCCGGCAAAAAACCGAGATTTTCTCCAGCCTCAACCGCAGGCCGCGTTAATACAATTCTTTTAACTTGCTTTTCTTTTAGTGCTTTTACAGCCAAAGCCACACCTGTATAAGTTTTTCCTGTTCCAGCTGGACCCACAGCAAACATCATATCATTTTTTTGAATGATATCTACCATTTTTTGTTGGTTTGGGGTCATGGCTTTAATGAGCTTTCCTCCTATGCCGTGAACCAGGATTTTATCGCTGTCGGGCATACGTTGTTCTTCCTGCGAATTGCTATGTATTACTCTGTCGATAACGTTATCATCGATATTGTTGTATCGCGTAAAATGCAACATCAAACGATTGAAGCGTTTTTCAAACTCATCGAGTTCCTCTTTTTCGCCAAATGCTTTGAGCGTTGTGCCCCGAGCTACAATTTTAAGTTTTGGATAATACCTTTTAATAGTTTCAAGATGAGTGTCTTGAGCGCCCCAAAATTCTTTTGGTGCGATGTCGTGTAATTCAATGATACGTTCGTTCAAAAGCAGCAGTATTAAATTAAAAAAATAGCCAGATAATTATTAGCTTTGTATCCAAATTTAGTTAAATAAAAGAACCGGTTTCATTATTTTTAAAACCAATTTCAACCAAGTTATAAACAATTTATGTCAATAATCACTTTAACAACCGATTACGGATTAAAAGATCACTTTGTTGGTGCTTTGAAAGGTAAGTTGTTATCAGAGTTTCGTGAAGCTACGATTATTGATATTTCGCATGATATTGATCCGTTTAATGTTGCCGAAGCTGCTTATAGTATAGGCGCTGCTTATAATAGTTTCCCAAAAGAAACCGTGCATTTAATTGGTGTTGACATTGAATTAAATAGTGAGAACCAACATATTGCTATGCAATGGAACGACCAATATTTTATTGCCGCAGATAATGGCATTTTGAGCATGTTGATTCAAAAGATTATTCCTCAAAAATTAGTAAGCATCACTATTCACGACCGTTTGCCGGATGATACTTCAGATTTGGATGTATTTGTAAAAGTAGCTTGTCATCTTGCCAAAGGCGGTTTGCTCAACGTTATTGGCAAAGAAATAAAAGCCATAAAAGAAGTTACCGAATTGCAGGCCGTGGTTCAAGAAAACCAAATAAAAGGATATGTGATTTATATCGATCATTTTGGAAATGTAGTAACCAATATTTCTAAAAAATTGTTTTTAGAAACAGTTAAAGGAAGAACTTATGAAATTCAGTTCAAAAGACAAATTATAAAAAACATATTGCCAAAATTCTCAAACATAATGATTTCTGAAAAATATTCTTTGAAAGATTATGAAGGTCAAAAACTCGCGATATTTAACGAAGCTGGCTTTTTAGAAATAGCTATTTTTAGAAGCAATCCTGATAACGTGGGTTCAGCGACGAGTTTATTAGGTTTGAGTTACAGGGATGTGGTGACGATTGAATTTAAGAGTTAGAGAAAAGAAAATAGACGAAACGATTATGTTCATCAGAATAGTAAAAATGAGTTTTCACGAAGAATTTATTCCGAAGTTTTTGGAGAATTTTGACGTGATGAAAGACAAGATACGCGGAGCGAAAGGCAATTGCTTTTTGGATTTGTATCAGGACAAAAACAATTCATGTGTTTTTTTTACGTACAGTTTTTGGGAAACCGAAGAAGACTTGGAAAACTATCGCCGTTCGGAATTGTTTTATGATGTTTGGACGTTTACCAAAAAACTATTCAACGAAAAACCGGAGGCCTGGTCTGTGGATAAAGTAGTTTCACTACCTTAAAATTACGAATAACCAAATAACCACATTAACAAATAAATATTAAATGAAATCCATAGCATTGCGCGAAATAAAATCCTTCTTTGGTTCTCCTATTGGTTATCTTGTAATTGCAATATTTCTTTTGCTCAACGGGCTATTTCTTTGGGTTTTTGATGGCGAATACAACATCTTGCAAAGCGGTTTCGCCGATTTAAGTCCGTTTTTTACCTTGGCACCTTGGATTTTAATTTTTTTAATTCCGGCGGTCACGATGCGTAGTTTTTCGGATGAAAAAAAGCAAGGAACCATCGAATTATTATTGACAAAACCTTTATCACTTTGGCAAATTGTAAATGGCAAATTTCTCGGTTCCTTCATGTTGATTGTCATCGCATTGCTTCCCACTTTGGTTTATGTGTATATGATTTACAGTTTGGGAATGCCCACAGGCAATATAGATATGGGCAGTACCCTAGGTTCTTATTTTGGCTTGTTATTCTTGATAAGCGCTTATACTTCCATTGGGATTTTTACGTCAACGCTTTCAGAAAATCAGATTGTAGCTTTCTTGTTATCGGTATTTTTATGTTTTCTTTTTTACTTTGGATTTGAGGGTATTTCAACGTATGCCAAAGGTTTTGAGGAGGCAGTTTCTAGGATTGGGATGGATTATCATTTTAAAAGTATGTCGCGCGGGGTTCTTGACACCAGAGATATTCTCTATTTTGTGAGTGTTGCCTTTTTGTTTTTATCGTTTACTGTTTTTAAACTTAAATCCTTAAAATCGTAATGGCAACAAAAAACAACTTCAAAAAAATCCTGATTACGATTGGAATTATTATAGTATTGAATGTAGTCGGTCATTTTGTTTTTAAACGTTTTGATTTGACTGCCGACAAACGTTATACGCTTTCGCAAACAACTTTACACATTATTAGTCAGGTTAAAGAACCATTATATATTGACGTTTTTCTGGAAGGCGATTTTCCTGGAGAATTCAAGAAATTACAAACAGAAACCCAACAATTGTTAGAGGAATTCAAGACTCAAAATTCGAATATCATTTTTCAGTTTGTCAATCCTTTAGAAAAAGAAGATCAAAAAGACAAAACCATGCAATCCTTTATGGAACGCGGTTTAACACCAGTAAATGTAACAGTTAGTGATAAAGGTCAGCAAACACAAGAAGTAGTTTTCCCTTGGGCAGTGGCAACTTGCGGGAATCGTTCAGTAAAAGTGCCATTATTGAAAAACATGATGGGAGCTTCAACAGCTCAAAAAGTAGTGATTTCGGTGCAACATTTAGAATATGCTTTCACCAATGCTATCAATACGGTTGCCAAAGCCAAGCAAAAGAAAGTCATTATTCTGAACGGTAACGGGGAACTTCAAGATAAATATATTGCTGATTTTATAAAGTCGGTGAAAGAAAATTATTTTATTGCTCCTTTTACGTTAGATTCTGTTGCAAAAATGCCCAATGAAACGCTAAAACATATAAAAAATTATGACCTAGCTATAATTGCAAAACCTACAGAAGCTTTCACTGACGAGGAAAAACAAGTCCTTGACCAATTTGTTGTAAACGGCGGAAAAACACTTTGGCTATTAGATCAAGTGAATATGGAAATGGATAGTTTATACAACCAATCGGGTGCCAATTTAGCCTTTCCAAGAGATTTGAATTTGAATGATATGTTCTTCAAATATGGTGTTAGAATCCGTCCTGATTTGATTTTCGATTTACAAAATACTCCTATTGCTCTGGCCACTGGTGGACAAGGAAGCGCCACGCAATACACACAATACCCTTGGTTTTATTCGCCAATGATTTATCCATCACAGAAAACTAAAAACGCCATCGTGAGTAATCTTGATGGCATAAAAATGGAATTTGTGAGTCCGATTGAAACTTTAAAAAATACTATAAAAAAGACCATATTACTTCAATCGTCACAGTATTCAAGGCTTGTTGGAACTCCCGCTGAAGTAAATTTAAAAATAGTTTCACAACGACCCGATTCAAAAGATTTTACTGGTAGCGGTAATTATCCTGTAGCGGTATTATTGGAAGGGCAATTTCATTCGGTGTTTGAAAACCGTGTGCTGCCTTTTCAGGATGCTACTTTCAAAACTAAAAACAAAGAAGGCAAAATGATAATCGTTTCGGATGGTGATGTCATCAAAAACCAATTGGACAAAAACTTCCAACCTTTAGAATTGGGCTATGATAAATGGACTAATAATTTGTATGCGAATAAAGAATTTATGATGAACTGCGTCAATTATTTGTTGGATGACAACGGGCTTATCAACATAAGAAGCAAGGAAGTCAATTTGCCCATTTTAGACAAAGAAAAAGTTTACGCTTCTTATACGAATTCACAAATTATTACTGTGGCAGTACCATTAGTTATCCTTGTGATATTTGGTATACTATTTACCATTTTGCGAAAGCGAAAGTACAGTAAGTAATGTTGATAAAAAACTTTTTGAAAATCTGCTAGTTTAAGATATATTTGTAAAAAATAAATAAAATGAAGTTTATAGTATCGAGTTCGTACTTATTAAAACAACTACAAGTTTTAGGTAGCGTTATCAACAGTAGTAATACTTTGCCTATTTTAGATAACTTCTTATTTGATTTAGACCATAAAAATTTAACGGTTTCCGCCTCCGATCTAGAAACAACTATGTCGGCCACTTTAGAAATAGATTCCACCAGCAAGGGAAGTGTTGCAGTTCCTGCAAAATTGTTATTAGACATCTTGAAAACGTTTCCAGAGCAACCCTTAACGTTTACTGTGGAGGAAAATAGCACTATTGAAATTAGTTCCAATTCAGGAAAATACGCAATTGCTTATGCCCCAGGAGAAGAATTTCCAAAATCCGTTAGTTTAGAAGAACCGTCCTCTACTATTGTTCCATCAGATGTTTTGGCAACAGCTATCAGTAAAACGATTTTCGCTGCAGGAAATGATGATTTGCGTCCTGTAATGAGTGGCGTTTTCTTCCAATTTTCTCCAGAGGGATTAATTTTTGTAGCAACAGATGCACACAAATTAGTAAAATATACACGTAGCGATGTAAAAGCGTCTCAAGTAGCTGATTTTATTATGCCCAAAAAACCTTTGAATATTTTAAAAAGCATTTTAGGAACTTCGGATGCCGATGTGACTATTGAATACAACGACTCTAATGCAACTTTTTCTTTTGACAGTTATATTTTGACATGCCGTTTAATTGATGGAAAATATCCAAATTATGAAGCGGTTATACCAAAAGAGAATCCTAATAAATTGATGATTAACAGAGTGCTGTTATTAAACTCTGTGCGACGCGTTGCGATTTTCTCTAACAAAACTACCCATCAAATACGATTGAAAATTGCAGGTGCCGAATTGAACATTTCTGCTGAAGATATTGATTACTCAAACAAAGCAGAAGAGCGATTGACTTGTGATTATCAAGGCGATGATATGCAGATTGGTTTTAATTCTCGTTTTCTTTCTGAAATGTTAACCAATTTAACTTCTGATGAAATTATGTTGGAATTATCTATGCCAAATCGTGCTGGAATCTTAACCCCAATTGACGGTTTAGACGAAGGTGAAACCGTTACTATGCTTGTAATGCCTGTAATGTTGAATAACTAAATACAGACTAACCTTTATACCTAGAAACCGTAATTTCAATGAAATTGCGGTTTTTATTGTTTAAAAGAACTTTACTCTTTTTATTATCTTTGGCATTCAAAAATAAGACTGAACTGAATCAAGTTTAAAAATTTTACAAATGATTTCAAATGAAACTATTGTTGCTTTAGCTTCACCATCAGGTGCTGGCGCAATTGCTGTGATCAGGCTTTCAGGAAAAGAAGCCATTAGTATTGCCGAGCAAGTTTTTCAATCGGTTTCAGGAAAAATAATTTCTAAACAGAAAACCCATACACTTCACCTAGGAACTATTGTAGATAATAGTAAAGTGTTAGACCAAGTATTACTTTCTGTTTTTAAAGGAAATAATTCCTATACTGGCGAAAACACTATCGAAATCTCTTGTCATGGTTCGACATACATCCAGCAGCAAATCATTCAATTATTATTACGAAAAGGCTGTAGAATGGCGCAAGCTGGGGAATTTACATTGCGTTCTTTCCTTAACGGAAAAATGGATTTATCGCAAGCAGAAGCAGTTGCCGATTTAATTTCGTCCAACAATGAAGCGAGTCATCAGATTGCGATGCAGCAAATGCGTGGCGGATTTAGCAATGAAATTTCAAAATTAAGGGAAGAACTATTGAATTTTGCATCACTTATCGAACTCGAATTAGACTTTGCAGAAGAAGATGTTGAGTTTGCTGACAGAACGCAGTTCAAGGAATTGCTCACCCGAATAGAATTTGTTTTAAAACGATTAATCGATTCGTTTGCAGTTGGAAACGTTATTAAAAACGGAATTCCTGTTGCTATTGTTGGTGAACCTAATGTTGGAAAATCGACATTATTAAATGCTTTATTAAATGAAGAGCGGGCAATTGTTTCTGAAATTGCTGGAACAACTCGTGATGCTATTGAAGACGAATTGGTTATTGGCGGCATCGGATTTCGATTTATTGATACTGCCGGAATCCGTGAAACCATAGACTTTGTAGAAAGCATGGGTATCAAAAAAACATTTGAAAAAATCGAACAAGCACAAGTTGTAGTTTATTTATTCGATGGTGCTGTCACATTGAGCGCAGTCGAAGTGCTTTCTATAGAAATCGAAAAAATAAAAAATCAGTTTCCGTTAAAACCACTAATAATCATTGGCAATAAAGCCGATAAGTTATCAGAAGAAGAAGCTAAAAATTTAAAATTTCAAATTCCATCAATACTATTATTGAGTGCCAAAGAAAAACTAGGTATTGAAGATTTAAAAAATCAATTATTATCATTTGTTAACACTGGAGCGCTGCGCAATAATGAAACGATTGTAACCAACACACGTCATTATGATTCTCTAATAAAAGCTTTGGAAGAAATCCAAAAAGTGAAGTTTGGTTTGCAATCGAATGTTCCTACAGATTTAATGGCAATCGACATCAAACAAGCGTTATATTATTTTGGAGAAATTACTGGCGAAGTTACCAATGATGAATTATTAGGAAATATTTTTTTTAATTTCTGCATTGGAAAGTAACTATGAACTAAACCGTGCTTTTTAAGACAATTAAACTATTTTTACAAAATCAATCTTTAACAGTGGCAGAACTTTTAGGTTACATCGGGGCTTTATTCATTGGGATAGTATTAGGAATTACCGGTGGTGGCGGTTCAATACTTACCGTTCCTATATTGGTTTACATTCTAAATTACAATCCGGTACTTGCCACCGCTTACTCTTTATTTATTGTTGGAACAACCTCTGGTTTTGGCACCATTCAAAACTTAAAAAAAGGACTGGTCGTTCCAAAAACAGCAATACAATTTGCCATTCCCTCGGTGATTGGCGTTTACTTAACCCGAAAATTTATTGTTCCAAGAATACCAGAAACAATTTTTTATTTTGGTTCGATCCATGTATCAAAAGCTACTTTTTTGATGTTGCTTTTTGCAGTGGTACTATTTATGGCTGCCTATTCAATGTTGAAAAATAAAAAAGAAAATGACGTTGTTGATTTTAAAACCAAGTCTTTGACAATGATAATTATCCAATTGTTTTTTGTTGGAATTTTAATTGGATTGATTGGTGCCGGTGGCGGTTTTTTAATCATTCCTGCGCTGCTGAAGTTTGCCAAATTACCAATGAAAAAAGCTATTGGCACTTCGCTATTAATTATTACAATTAATTCACTAATTGGTTTTACAGGCGACATTCAAAATATGATAATCGATTGGAAATTCATTATTACGTTCACTACTTTTTCAGTAATTGGAATTTTTATTGGCCTTTACATTCAGCAGTTTATCAATGAAAAGCATTTGAAAAAGATATTTGGAATATTTGTTTTAATAATGTCATTCCTTATTGTGTACAAAGAAATTTTATCATAAAGTATTCCAAATTCCTTATTTATTATTGTAGCTATTCTTTAATTTTGTCTAAAAATTTATATGAAAATCGAACAAATATATACAGGATGCATCGCTCAAGCGGCTTATTATATTGAGAATAATGGTGAGGCCGCTATTTTTGATCCGCTCCGCGAAGTGCAACCCTATCTTAACAGAGCTTTGAATGATAATGCCAAAATAAAATATATTTTTGAAACCCATTTTCATGCCGATTTTGTCTCTGGCCATTTAGATTTAGCCAAGAAAAGCGGTGGACACATAGTGTATGGCCCCACTGCCAATCCCGAATTTGAAGCAATAATTGCAACCGATAATCAAGAGTTTAAAGTAGGTAATTATACCGTAAAAGCAATTCATACTCCTGGGCATACCTTGGAAAGCACTTGCTATCTTCTTAAAGATGAAAACGGAAAACAACACGGTATCATTACAGGAGACACATTGTTTATTGGAGATGTTGGACGACCTGATTTGGCCCAAACGATGGCAGATGATTTGACACAGGAAAAATTGGCGGGCTATCTTTTCGATTCGTTACGAAATAAAATCATGCCTTTATCAGATAATTTAATCGTTTATCCAAGTCATGGTGCGGGAAGTGCCTGCGGCAAAAACATGAGCAAAGAAACCACGGATATTTTGGGCAACCAAAAAAGAACTAATTATGCGTTACGGTCAGATATGACCAAAGAAGAATTTTCGAAAGAACTTTTAGAGGGTCTCGGACTTCCTCCTGCTTATTTTCCTCAAAATGTGATGATGAATAGCAAAGGATATGATAGTTTGGACAGCATTATCCAAAAAAGCAATGTAGGTCTTTCGCCAAAAGAATTTGAAGCAGTAGCCAATCAAGGGGATGTTGTGGTTTTGGATGTCAGACACGAAGATGACTTCGTACAAGCACATATTCCGAATTCGATATTTATAGGTATTCAAGGAAATTTTGCGCCATGGGTGGGTTCCATGTTGAGAGATGTTAACCAAAAATTACTTCTAGTAATTCCCGAAAGTAAAGAAGAAGAAACAATTACTAGATTATCTCGCGTGGGCTTTGATCATGTTTTAGGCTATCTAAAAGGAGGCATTGCAGCATGGGAAAAGCAGGATTTAGAGACTAGCAGTATCGATTCTGTTTCTCCCGAAGAATTTGCCCATCAATTTACTCCAACAAACATGGTAATTGATGCCAGAAAACCAAATGAATATGAAGCAGAACATGTAAATAATGCCATAAATATTCCGTTAGATACTTTAAATGAAAATTTTTTAGAGGTTCCAAAAGCAACCACGTTCTTTTTGCATTGTGCCGGAGGCTATCGCTCGGTAATCATGGCATCTATTTTAAAATCGAGAGGAATTCATAACTTCGTAAATATTGAAAAAGGGTTTGCCGGTATTAAAAAAACAACTATACCTTGTAGCCAATTTGAATGTCCATCAACCAAAAAATAAATTACAAAAAAAATTAAATTACTACGTATTCAATACGCAAATTAAATACATTTGCATTCATTAAAAATTTAAATCAACAAAATGAAAAAAATACTTCTTTTAGTAGCTTTAGCTGTAGCTTTTTATTCATGTAAAAGATTAGCCGAAGGCGAATACGTAATCACGGGTACTGTAAAAGGGATGAAAACCGGTCTTGTTTACCTAGAAAAACAAAACCAAATGGGAATGGGTTCACAAGCTATTGACACCGTTAAAATTGTAGATGGCAAATTTGAAATCAAAGGAAAAACTACTGAACCAGAAATTCACTTTCTTCAAATAGATAAAGTAAATGGTAAAGTTCCTTTTATACTTGAAGGCGGAGAAATAGCGGTTACTGTCGACAAAGACAGCATTTTTAAGTCCAAATTAAGCGGAACTTACAACAATGATGAGTTTAATACATTTAATGTAGAGTCGAACAAAATTCAAAAAAGAATGCAAAAACAAGTGATGGCTTTTCAAACGAAAAACATGACGGCAATGAATGAAGCCCAACAAAAAAATGATACAGTAACGATGAATGCTTTGAGAAAACAGTATGATGTGCTTCAAAAAGATATTACCGATTATACTTTTGGTTATCCAAAAAACCACCCAAAATCATATATCAGCGTTTTAATCACGCAAATGATGTTGAACAATCCTAAATATTCTAAAGATGTTGAAGGAATTTACAAGTCACTTGATGAGTCTTTGAAAAAAACTAAACCAGGAAAAGCTATTAAAACTGGTCTTGATGCGTCAAAAAAAAAACCAGCGCTAAAGTAATAACCATTGGTCAAGCGGCACCCAATTTTAAAGCGCCAAATCCCGATGGAAAACTAGTTTCTTTAAAAGAGAATTTAGGAAAAGTTACTTTAATCGATTTTTGGGCTTCGTGGTGTGCACCTTGTAGAGCAGAAAATCCCAATGTTGTTGCACTTTACAGTGAATTTCATAGCAAAGGATTTAACATTATTAGTGTTTCTCTTGATAACGATGGAAAAAAATGGAAACAAGCTATTGCTACTGATAAACTGATTTGGTCACAAGTTTCTAATTTAAAAGAAATGCAGGATCCTATAGCGTTACAGTACGGAATCTCCCAAATTCCAACGACTTTTTTACTGGATGCAACAGGAAAAATTGTAGCCATTGATTTGAATGGCGAAGCTTTAAAATCTAAAATTAAAGAGCTTTTGGAGATACAATAATCTTGATATTATATACTTTTTAAAAAATCTCCTTATGGGAGATTTTTTATTTTTATTAAAAACCAAAGGTTGAAATAATAAGTTTAAAATATTATTTTTTTTGTAGTAAATACCGTTAGACGAAATCACCTCTAGAGGTGATTTTTTATTACATTTATAATTTCAATTTTGTAATGTATAACCAATAAACCAAAACATTATGAACGTTTACGATTGCTTCGGTGCTTTTAACCTTTCTACAAAAAGCTTTAATTTAGCGGTACAAACCACTAATATAGGGTTGGACGAATTTTATATTAGTAAGTATTACAACATTTGCAGCCCAACTAGATTTGCAATAGTTGCTATTTTACAAACAAAAGATAAAAACGCAACGGATATGACTGGGTGGAAACCAGATTCTGGCTTGCTCAAAACTGATATAAAATTTTCAGCGCTTTCGGCTAAATTTTTAACGTCTAATGACAAAGACATTGCTACCGTGAGTAACGGGGATGAGATTGCAGTTTATACCCTTCACGCTATTGGATTTGATGAAAATGATCAAGATGACATACAAAATATTTTAGATAGAAAGGCTGATAATTTACTTATATTGACAAAAGGATCGCCGCCATCTGTTGGCGGAAAAGGTATTCTCACATAATAGCATGAAAATAAATAGGGTTAAAATAGTGGCTCTAGCAGTAGTATTTTTTTGTACCACTGCTTTTTCATTGGCTCTAAATCCCAACCTTGAGAAATTCAAAAATTCTTTTGAAAAATTAGATTTTAATACCCGAATTACAATCCTAAAAAAAGTAACGCTAAATACATTATCCGATAGCGATAAAGCAACGTATTACCAACTTTATGGTCAAACTTTTTATTTAGAAAACAAAGGTGATCAAGCCATTGCTTATTTTATGAAAGCCATGGAATTATATAAAAAAGAGACTAATTATACCAAAGCAACCGAATTGGGCTTAACCATTGCTGAAATTAAAAGATTATCGGACTACAAATATGAAGACTTTCACTATTTGCTTGATGATGCCGTAGTTTATGCCAAAAAAACAAACAACACTAAACTACTCTGCTCCATCTATAAAGAAATAGCGTCCAACTTTATCAAAACCAATCCCAAAAAAGCCATTGCCTATTTTATCTTGGCAAAAGAAGAAAGCCAAAAAGAAAAAGACTCCCTTTTTGCAGCAAGATTGGACAGTAATATTGGCCTAGTGTATAACGAATTTTTGCACCAGCCTAAAACTGCTCGAATATATTGCACGGCAGCATTGCATTATTTCCAAAAAAAGAAACTTTCTTATTATTTAGCCTCAACCTATATTAACATGGCTGGCATATTGAGAGATGAAAAAAAACCAGATTCGGCGATGATGTATTATCAAAAAGCAGAACTTTTAGATGTGAAAGAATACCAGACAAATTTTAAAATTGCGCTTTATACACAAATGTCTGAAACCTACAAAGAGTTGAAAGATTACAAAAAAGCATACGAATATTCAGAAAAACAAAAAGTGTATCAAAACATCAATAATGAACAAGAAATTGTGAAAGCCATTAGAGATATTGATGCTAAATACCAAACCAAAGAAAACAAACTTCAGATAACCTCCCTAAAAAACACCATGGATAAAGGGGGAAAGGTGATTATATTTCTTTTGATAACTATTGTTTTATTCTTTTTGAGTTATCAAAATATGAGAAGAAAGAAGAAAATAGCAGAGCAAGAAAAACTCATTCAAACCCAAAAAATAGAAAACATCTTGCAGGAACAAGAACTGCACGAAATAGACAAACTTATAGAAGGGCAAGAAAAAGAACGTATCTTAATAGCTAACGAACTTCACGATAATTTGGGCAGTTTGTTAGCGACACTAAAACTTAATTTTCAAAACCTAAAACTACGCAAAACAACTTCGCTTGAAGCAGACGAACAACTGTTTACTACTACCGACGCACTGCTTGAGGAAGCCTATCAAAAAGTAAGAACCCTTGCCCACAAACAAAATGCTGGCGTAATAGGCAATCAAGGACTAGTACCCGCCGTACAAAACATGGCGAGCAAGATAGCTTTATCAGGAAAAATAACCGTGCAAGTCATCCCTTTTGGTCTTGATGAACGGTTAGAAAACACCCTAGAACTTACCATTTTTAGAATGATACAAGAACTTTTGACGAATGCCGTCAAACACGCCCATGCTACTGAAATTATTATAAATTTAACCCAACACGAAGACACTTTAAATATTATTGTAGAAGACAACGGCAACGGATTTGATGTTGACCAAATCGATAAAAAAGACGGTATGGGATTGCCCAATATAGAAAAAAAAGTAACACAACTACAGGGTACCTTTAGCATAGACAGTAGCATAGGCAGAGGAACCACCCTAATAATAGACCTGCCCTTATGATAACTTTAATCCTAGCCGATGACCATCAAGCGATAATAGACGGATTAAAATTGTTGCTGAAAAACGAAAACGACATACTCGTTGTGGGCGAAGCCAATGATGGCGAAGCGCTCATAGAACTCGTAACCACCAAAAACCCCAGCGTAGTCATTACCGATATTCGTATGCCCAAGTGCGATGGCATTGTGGCTACAAAAATTATTAAGAAAGTATTACCCTTGACGAAAATCATTGCCTTTAGCATGTTTGATCAGGCAGAAGCCATAAACCAAATGAAACAAGCAGGAGCTTCGGGCTATATTCTAAAAAATGCTTCGCTACAAAAAGTACTTCAAGCCATAAGAATTGTAGCCAAGGGGGAAACCTACTTTGACGATTCGATAGTTATAAAGGATAATTTTATAAAAGAGAAAATTGTTTTGAGCTCGCGCGAAAAAGAAATATTGCGGCTTGTTGCCGAAGGTAAATCCTCGCAAGAAATAGCAGACCTGCTGCATATTGGCAAAAACACAGTGGCTACTCACCGCAAAAACATTTGTAAAAAATGCAACATCACCGGCAAAACCGATTTGTTACGCTATGCGGTAGAACGTAAATATGATTTCTAAAAAGTAAGAAAAAAATACTAGCAAAATCACCTCTAGGGGTGATTTTTTTATGAAATCTATTGAGGTAATTTGTAATGTAATTAGAATTACAATTTGGTTATTTAGAAGGAAAAACCTGCCCGCTATCATCTTTGTGGTATTTGATGCATAAACTTAGGGCAGGGTTTCTTTAGCAATAACAAAGATTAAAAATTAATGGCATAGCAACATATAAAAATTATACCAGCAGTAATAAAACCTTAAGTATATACTTTTTGATTAAAAAATGTGTGGCAAAACAACACTAATAATCTTAAAACTGCTACGATTATAAAACAAAGCCTAAAGTATAAGTGTAGGCAATAAATACGCTGAAAAATTGAGTATGTGCAGCTTATTGTTCGATTTTAATTTACTATTTGGAGTGCATCATAGTAATGATGTTAACACTAAATCCCCTAGATAGTAAAAGGGTAGCGGCGTTTTATTACCGTCGCTACCTGCTTAAACAGGGAAGACACAAAGCGGTCTTCAAAGTAAAGCATACCCTCGTAGCAATTAAAACCCTGCGAGGTTTATTAAAAAAAAGTCCCTAATTAATAAAAAAATGATACTAGAAAAAATCTTAATCTTTCTTCAAAACCCAATGATTGTAATCGTGATGAGCATCATAGGCAGTTGGTTTATGATCACCAAAATCTTCGATCCGTATCAAAAAAGATTGGAAGAAAAACAAAACTTTACTAGTTGCAGAAACGAAGTGTTCTACAGATTGATGGCACTTCAGATGGCTTGCAACAAGCAATGGAGCAACAGCCGAATTATAGATTTCTTGTATGGCAACGTATCTGTTGACCACAATTTGAAAGACTGGAAAATAAGTTATATGGTGCACTACTGCTGGTCTACTAACGTGTATCAAAAAACAATTACTACCCTGAATGAACTAGAAAACCTAGCACAAGACCACCAAAAATTACCTAATGATGAAAAAAACAAAAAATCAAAACAGCTTATTGACAGCTTACTATTATTACTAAAAAATAATAAAGAACAATAACTAAATCCTTAAATACCATGATTATAGATAACCTCACCAACTTATTAGACAACCCCATAACCACAGTGTGCCTTGTGGCTACGCTTGGTGTTTTGTTCGTGCGTATCGTTTGGTTACCCTACAAAGCAACTACCATTAGTACATCTAAAAATAACCGTTACAAAAAAGAGGTTTTCTTGCGACTGATCGAGTTACAAGTTAGTTTTGAAAACCAATATTCTTCCAAAATAATAGCCTATTTATTGGGGGGCAAAGCACCCATAAACCCCAACTTTAAAAGCTGGAAACTAGATGCACTTATTTACTCGGGATGGTCGGCGTATGCTGTTAGAAATTGCCGACCTACACTTCATGAACTACAAAATTTAGTAGAAGAAAGTAACATCACTATTCACAAAGACAATATCAAAAAAGGATTAGTACTTGTAAATTCCTTAACTACTTATTTGAGGAATCTACCCGAAAAATAACCAAAAACGCTTCAAGAAATTGAAGCGTTTTTGGTTACATCCTAAAAAATATTTCTTATTCCAATAAAAATGTCACACTCACATTGGTATTGATTTCGAGTTCACCAACTGCCAAGGTTTCTCTTTCGACACCACTATCGGCAGTCATTGCCATCCTGTTTCCTTTATACATAGGTTGTGGTGCATAACTTTGAGAATTATCAGTAATCAATAAGGCTTTGCCGACCTTTTGTCCTAATACCGAAACATAATCAGCCGCTTTTTGTTTAGCATCTAGTATGGCTTTTTTTCGTGCCTCTCTTTCATATTCTTCCATTTTAGAGGATTTAAACTCTACTCCGTTTATGGTATTAACACCCGCATCGTTTAGTCCCATCATAACCTCATCATACTTTGATAAATCTTTTAATATGATACTCAACGATTGGTTTGCCTGAAAATTACTTTTCTTTTTTTCGTAATCATAGCCTTTGTTCAAACTCACATTATTCGTTTTAAAATCATTTGCAGGAATTCCCATTTTTCTTAAAAACTTGATGACTCTGTCTACCACCTCATCATTTAGGGCTTTTACTTCTTTGGCAACAGCACCCGAGTTTTGAAAACCCACAGTTATTAATGCCTGATCCGGAATTACTTTTATTTTTCCCTCTCCCGTTACCGAAATTTGGGGAACTTGTGGTTTTGATTCCTGTGCTTGCGTGCTTATCGCAAATAACGCAGCTAAAATTAATACGGTAGTTTTCATAATTTTGTTTTTAATATTTGTTTTTCGTGATTTTCAAAAGTTGTGCCAATTATAATTTGCCCGCTTTTGCCATAATGAATAAAATGATTATAGGTACAGCCAACAGTATGACCATAAAGGTATGCTGTTCAAAAAGTAGCGGATCTTTTAAAAGCGTAATTGCATAACCACCTATAGCACCACCTATGTGTGCGGTATGACCAATGTTGTCTCGCTTGGTTTTCATCCCATAAATAGAATATAGCAAATAGCAAATACCAAATATATACGCAAGCACAGGAATCAAAACCACAAGTTCCCCAAATTTCGGTAACGGGAGAGGGAAAAATAAAAGTAATTCCGGATCAGGCATTAATAACTGTGGGTTTT
>NZ_JANXUG010000052.1 GCF_025352015.1 Flavobacterium sp. | reverse complement strand
CTCTAAATCAGACATTTTTTGTTTGCTGCCAATACTTAATTTATATTCTGACTCACAATTCAAAGAACTTATAACTTCTAAAACTCTATAATAATTTTTCACTATATTTGACATGAATATTGGTTTGTTTTGCAACTTCAAAATACTGAATTTCAGTATCTTGACCAATGTTTAATCAACTTATTTTGCTGTTAATAATTACACAAAACGGGTTAATATAAATTAATGATAATTTTTTAAGGCTTTTACAGAATACTATTGTGCACGAACAAAAAAATTGTATTCACAAATTTAATATCACGCTTTTTTAACTAAATCCATTCCGCATTTAGAACATTTCCCAGGTTTATTACTGGTGACTTTTGGAT
The DNA here is from genome assembly GCF_025352015.1 of Flavobacterium sp. Classification (GTDB taxonomy): domain Bacteria; phylum Bacteroidota; class Bacteroidia; order Flavobacteriales; family Flavobacteriaceae; genus Flavobacterium. The sequence continues at coordinate 12,076 of NZ_JANXUG010000052.1, read as the reverse complement.
GCATGGGACAACTGTAATTCATTCCTGTCATTTTTTTTGAGTTTTTAGTTTTTTTCATTTTTTTCATTTTGTCGCTGCACATTTTCCCACTCATTTCCATACAATCTCCGTTTTTCATCATCATTTTTTTACCGTCTTTCATGGTGCATTCGCCATTTGTCATGCAGATTGTTCCATTTTTCATGGTCATGTCTTTGTCCATCGGCATCGTTTTGCCATCTTTCATGACCATCATTTTGCCGTCTTTCATCATACAACAATCTTTCATAGTTGCTGGTTTTTTGGTTTTTTGTGCATTGGCACTTAACGAAATTACCAGTAAAAAAATCGTAACCAATGCTACTGTTTTTGTTGAAATTAATTTTAAATTTTTCATAATAAATGTATTTGTTTTTCGTCAGTTCCGCTGTTGCTCGGTCGTCAGTATCGCTGTTGCCCGGATAAGGTATTTATAACCACATCGCATTAATGATGCTTAAACAAATGTAATTAGCCATTACAGTATTATTATTAAAGATTACATAATTCACATTTTTCTTTTAGATTGTTTATAATTGTTATCAATTCTAATGAATTTCCATTAAAAAATTATTATTTTTATGCCACAAAATTTAGAAAATATGAGTTCAGAAAAAGAAGCCAAATTAAAAGCATTGCAATTAACACTTGATAAATTAGACAAAGCCTACGGAAAAGGAACCGTAATGAAAATGGGCGATAAAGCTGTAGAAGAGGTAGAAACAATTTCCTCTGGTTCGCTTGGTTTAGATTTAGCTTTGGGTGTAAACGGTTACCCTAGAGGTAGAGTTATAGAAATATATGGACCAGAATCTTCAGGAAAAACTACACTAACATTGCATGCTATTGCCGAAGCGCAAAAAGCAGGAGGCATTGCGGCTTTTATTGATGCTGAACTTGCTTTTGATAGAAATTATGCAGAAAAACTGGGCGTAGATATTGAGAATTTAATTATTTCACAACCCGATAACGGTGAGCAAGCATTAGAAATCGCCGAAAACCTTATCCGTTCTGGAGCAATTGATATTGTTGTGATTGACTCGGTTGCTGCGTTGACGCCAAAAAGTGAAATTGAAGGCGAAATGGGTGATTCAAAAATGGGATTGCATGCTCGACTGATGTCGCAAGCATTAAGAAAATTAACAGGGACAATTAGCAAAACAAATTGCACGGTGTTTTTTATCAATCAGTTGAGAGAAAAGATAGGCGTCATGTTTGGAAATCCAGAAACCACAACTGGAGGAAATGCCTTGAAATTTTATGCTTCGGTTCGTCTAGATATACGGCGTTCTTCACAAATAAAAGATGGTGAAAATGTTGTTGGAAACAGAACCAAAGTGAAGGTAGTAAAAAATAAAGTAGCACCACCATTCAAAGTTGCCGAATTTGATATTATGTATGGCGAAGGTATTTCAAAAACAGGTGAAATTCTTGATTTAGCGGTTGAATTTGAAATTATCAAAAAAGCGGGTTCTTGGTTTAGCTATGGCGATACAAAACTGGGACAAGGAAGAGATGGCGTGAAAGTCTTAATAAAAGACAATCCAGAATTAGCAGATGAGTTAGAACAAAAAATCAAAAAATTCATTGCCGAGAAAAACGCATAAAACAGAAACCCGTCTAGTTAAAAATACTAAACGGGTTTTTTTTATTGTTGTAGCGCAACCTTTTTTATATAAACACATCTTAACATTAAATCATTTATTATTATGAAAAAGATTATTCTATTATTAGGCCTGTTCTTTTTATTAAATTCTTGTACCCCAGATAGTGGTACAAATTACACCTTTGAATTAAGGCCAATACAAAGCGTATCCATTCCCACACAGTTTACTTTAGGTCACACGTATCCTATAACCGTTCGTTATACCAAACCTACAACCTGTCATTATTTTAGTACGTTGTATTATGATAAAGACTTAAACATAAGAACAATTGCCGTTGAAAATGCAGTGGCACAAAGAAACGATTGTCATAATTTGAGTGCCACTGATGGAATTGCCGAGTATACTTTTAATTTTTATGTAACTAGCAATGGTTCGTATATTTTTAAATTTTATCAAGGTAAAGATGCAAACGGTGTGAATATATTTTTACAATATGAAGTGCCTGTGACGAATTAAATAAACAATCAATTTTTGAAAATTGGATGCAAAGCAACTCATTAATGATTGCAAAAAAAACGATAGAAAAGCACAAGAACAGTTATACCGATTGTATTCCCCAAAACTGTTTGCCGTATGCTTAAAATATTCACGCAATTACATTGAAGCGCAAGATAATTTACAAGAAGGATTTATACTTATTTTCAACAAAATAGAACAATATTCTTTTAAAGGCTCATTTGATGGTTGGTTAAAAAGAGTGATGATTAATCATGTTTTACAACAGTATCGAACACAAACTTTTTTGAGTTTGGTAAATGAAGACTTTCAGGTAGCTGATGAAATTGAAGTTGATGACGAAAATATACCGTTAGAATATTTATTAAAAATTATTCAGGAATTGCCTGATAGATACCGATTGGTATTTAATCTCTATGTGATTGATGAGTATTCGCATGCTGAAATTGCCGAAATGCTTTCTATAAATATTGGTACTTCAAAATCAAATTTGTCGCGTGCTAAAATGATTTTAAAAGAAAAAATAGAAAATCATAAAATCGAAGAAAACAAAAAATTCCCTTCTGCAAAATGAGTGAAAGAAAAAATATAGATAAATTATTTCAAGAGAAATTCAAAGATTATGAAGCAAATCCTTCTGAAGGAATTTGGGCAAATATCGAAGCGAAACTTGATGAAAAAAAACGAAGAAGAGTAATTCCATTTTGGTGGAAATTATCTGGCATTGCGGCGATATTTTTACTTGGTTTTTTGATTTCTAAATCCATATACGACGACGGTGCTGCTGTAAAAAACTCTTTAGTACATCAAAATAACGCTAATACAAAAGAAAAAACAATTATTAAAGATGTACCGTCAAAGCATTTACAAAACAATATAATTCCGGCGGAAAATCCTGTTGCAAATCAAGGCAATTTACGCACACACCAAACGAAAAATAAAGAAGTTGACAATAAAAGGAAATCAAATAACAATAACTTAAATGTAGGTTCAGCCGCAGTTGCCACTTTCTATAATAAAATTAAAAAGAATATTGTTTCTGAAGAGAAAAATAAGATTAAAAAGATAGGGTTTTCATCTTTACCAACAATTGCTGCAAGAACAAAGTCATTTCATAGTTCTGTGAAAAACAAATCTAATTATGATAAATATAAAATTCAAACAACCCAAACTGTTTTCGACAATGCAAAAAGTTCAATTGTTGATAATATAAATAAAAACCATAATTCAATTGTTGAAAAAAACCCTAGCAATACTACGCAAACGAAGCAAATAGTTGAAACGGATACTTCCGCGCAAAAGAACAATACAAAAACTCAAAAAACAATTGATACTAAATTCATTAATCTTGATGATTTAAAAGGGAATAGTAACCCAAAAATTGCAACAAAAGAAATAAATAAGAAAATTAACGACACTTTAAATAAAAACAGTGTTGCTAACAATGAGTTGGAAGAATTGCTTAATGAAAAAGAAAGCAAAGTTACGGTAGAATCTAAAAGAAATAGGTGGCAACTAAACTCAAATGTTGCTCCTATTTTTTTGGGTTCAACATCAAGTGGTTCTCCAATAGATTCTACGCTTTCTAAAAATTCTAAATCTTATAATACCAATGTAGGTTTTGGTATTGGTGTGAGTTATGCTGTAAATAAAAAACTGTCTGTTAGGACAGGATTGAATAAACTGAACTTGAGTTATACTACCAATGACATAACTTTTTTCACAGGAATACAATCAAAAATGCTCGCTAATGTTACACCAACAGCCTCAAGTGCCATGATACACCTGCAAAGTGCAACAAATACGGTAAATCCAACTTCAGAAAGTGGACTTTTGCCTTTTGAAAATTCTTTTTCGCCCGAAAATAAAGGATCTTTAAATCAAAAAATCGGGTATCTTGAAATGCCTGTGGAACTAACTTATGCGATTTTGGATAGAAAATTTGGTTTAAAAATCATTGGTGGTTTCAGTACCCTTTTCCTTCAAGACAATCGTATTACCATACTATCGGAGGGCAGAGATACGTTGCTCGGTGAGGCAAATAACTTAAATAGCATCCATTTTAGTGCCAATCTTGGACTAGGAGTAAAATATAGTTTTATGAAATCTTTTGAGTTCAATATAGAACCAACTGTTAAATATCAATTGAACACCTTTAGTGCAAACGCTGGAAATTTCAAACCTTATCTGATGGGAATTTACAGCGGCATCAGCTACCGGTTTTAGTTAAGTTTGTTTTTAAAATTAGTTACGCTGTTATTGCCTTCAAGCAATAACGAAAAAGAGTCTCATTTCGGGACTCTTTTTTTTAGATTAAATATTTGAAGTTGGTTTAAAATAACTTGTCGAACTTGGTCTTTAAGTGTTTTTTTGTAATCGGAAGTTTGGTTTTTAGTATCAAAAAAACGATGAATCTTAACTCGCATTTCTCCTGGACATCCACTAAAAAAAGTATATGAAAACCGTTTTTTATTATCTGCAAAAGTTATTGGAACAATGGGAATGTGATGATCGAGTGCTAATCGAAAAGCACCATCTTTGAACTCATTTAATAGCACTGATTCATCATCGGGAACACCGCCTTCAGGAAAAATACAAATACTGAATCCTTGGTTTAACTTTTTTTGAGCGCTTTCAAAAACGGCCATCCGGCTTCTGGAGCTTTTTCTATCGACCAAAATACACGTTCGTTTATAAAAAAATCCAAATAGTGGAATTTTAGCTAATTCGGTTTTGCCCACAAAAACAAAAGGGTTTTTTATTACAGAAAGCATCAGCATAATATCGGTCATAGAAGTATGATTGCAAACAAACATGTAACTTTTACCTTTGATGATTTCTTCTTCACTAACCACTTTGGGATGCAAACCCATACCAAACAAAATGACTTTTGCCCAAATTCTTGCCATAACGAAAAAGTAAGGATACCATTTTTCTTTAAGTATAGAAATAAACAAAAATGGAAACATAACGATTATAGGAATTGCCAACAAAATATAGAACCAAATGCGATACACTATCCAAAAAATAATTTTAAATGCTCTCATAATGTCAAATGTAATGAAAGAGATGCAATTTTTAAATCTATATACTAACTTTGCCAAAAACTTTGCGAACTTTACGATAAATCGAAAAAATGTCAAAAATATTAACCGGAATTCAGAGCACAGGAACACCCCATTTAGGAAATCTATTAGGTGCCATTATTCCCGCTATAAAACTATCTCAAAATCCTGCGAACGAATCCTTCCTTTTTATTGCCGATTTACATTCGATTACACAAATTAAAAACGGAGTGGAACTTCGACAAAATACGTATAGCACCGCTGCAGTTTGGTTAGCTTGCGGATTAGATGTGAATAAAGTAATTTTTTACCGTCAAAGCGATGTGCCGCAAACGGCCGAATTATCTTGGTATTTGAGTTGCTTTTTCCCTTTTCAACGCTTGACTTTAGCACATTCATTTAAGGATAAGGCAGATCGACTTGAAGATGTAAATGCAGGATTGTTTTCTTATCCAATGCTTATGGCGGCCGACATTTTATTGTATGACGCCAATTTTGTTCCCGTTGGAAAAGACCAATTACAGCATATCGAAATCACTCGCGATGTAGCTTCCCGTTTTAATCATCAAATGGGAGAAACCTTTGTCATTCCCGAAGCTAAAATTCAAGAAGAAACCATGTATGTGCCAGGAACAGATGGTCAAAAAATGAGCAAATCTCGAGGGAACAGTATTAATATTTTCTTGGATGATAAAGCATTGCGCAAGCAAATCATGAGCATAGAAACTGACAGCACCCCACTAGAAGAACCTAAAAATTATGATTCCTGCAATGTATTTGGATTATACAAATTATTGGCAAACGACGAGCAAATCGCTCAAATGAAAATCAAATATGCTAATGCAAACAGGGATTTTGGTTATGGTCATGCCAAGCAGGAGCTATTTGAATTGCTAACCAACAACTTTAAAACCGAAAGAGAAAAATACAGTTACTATATAAACAATCTCACCGAAGTTGACGCTTTGCTAAAAACTGGAGCCACAAAAGCTTCCGTAATTGCTGATTGTGTTTTAAGAAAAGTTAGAAAAAAAATGGGTTTTGAGTGATTCTACACAGCCTCAAATAATTTTCCGGGCAAAGGCCGAATAACTCCTTTGAGCTCCATATTTAAGAGTAGCGACGAAATTCTAAATATTGGAAAATCACATTCAAGCGCAATGATGTCTAAAAGTTGTTTGCCGTTTTTTTGAAGGTAATCAAAGATTTTTTGTTCGTCATTATCCAGTGAAACAAAAAGCTGTTTTTGAACCGTTTTTTCATTACTTGATTTCGATGCTTCGGACAATTCCCAATTCAAAATATAAACCAAATCGGCTGCCGAAGTCATTAAATTAGCACGCTGTGTTTTTATCAAATTATTGCAACCCTGACTAAACTTATCTGAAGTTCTTCCTGGCACAGCAAACACATCACGGTTATAATCATTGGCTATCATTGCTGTGATTAACGAACCTCCTTTTTCGGCACTTTCAATCACAATGGTAGCCTCGCTTATACCAGCAACAATCCTATTTCTTCTCACAAAATTTTCTTTTTCGGGATTAGAATTACTCCAAAACTCGGTTATGAATCCGCCGTTTGACTGCATGTTGGCGACATATTTCTTGTGGGTTTTGGGATAAATTTGGTTTAATCCGTGTGCCAAAACTCCAATGGTTTGCAAGTTGTTGTCCATCGCTGCTTGATGCGCCACTATATCGACACCATATGCAAAGCCACTAACGATTATAGGGTTAAAAACTGCCAAATCTTCGATTAGTTTTTTACAAAAATTGGTGCCATAAGAAGTGATTTCACGGGTGCCTACAATGCTGATTATCTTTTTGTTTTCAAGGTTTAGATTCCCCGATGCAAAAACCAAAACTGGACCGTCTATGCAATGTTTTAATCGACCAGGATAATTATCATTTTGATAATACAAAACCGAGATTGCTTCTTGTTGTACATAACGTAATTCTTGTTCGGCTTTTTCGAAAACCGATTTATCTCTTAAATTTTTAATCAAAACGTCGCCAATACCATCAATTGCTTTTAAGTGATTGGCCTTTGATTGAAATACATTTTCTGCTGAACCGCAATGATTTATCAATTTTTTTGCCACGACATCACCAACGCCATCTGTTTTTAGTAAAGCCAAAATATTGAAAAGTTCTGTTGAATCCATATCGGTAATTTACTACGCAAAATACTAATTTTTTCTTGGGATTGTTAACAATTTTTATGAATATTTTTTTGATATTAATTTAGTTTTTCTAAATTTGTTAACATGAAGATTGAGCCATACATTTCCCAATTATTATACCGTTATCAATGTGTTACCGTGCCAGGATTTGGTGCGTTTTTAACCGAATTCCAATCGGCGCAACTAGATGAAAAATCACATTCTTTTTATCCTCCAAAAAAAATGATTTCTTTTAATCCATTTCTCAAAAACAATGATGGTTTATTGGCAAAACATTTAGCCGATGGCGAAAAAATATCTTATGAAATTGCCGTAAATCTTATTCAAAATGAAGTTTCACATTGGAAAACAAAAATTGAGGACTTTGGTACTTTATCTGTAAAAAACGTTGGCGATTTTTCTTTGAATTCAGAAAATAATATGGTGTTTTTACCTGTAGATAAAATCAATTATTTTAAAGAATCTTTTGGATTGAGTTCGTTTGTTTCACCATCAATAAAGCGCGAAGTTTATAAAGAATTTATCGAACAACTTGATGAAAAAATTCCAATAAATTTCATACCCAAGAAAAAAAGAAATTATTCTGTTCTAAAATACGCAGCGGTTTTCTTGGTAACGGCAGGAATTGCTGGAACTATGAGTTACAAACTGTATGAAAATAAAATTGCAGAAACGCTTATTGTACAAACCAATGTTCAGAAAAAAATAAATCAAAAAATTCAGGAAGCTACTTTTTACATTTCAAATCCTTTGCCAACGGTTACACTAACCGTTGCTGATGTCAAAATGCCTTATGGAGTTGTTGCTGGCGCGTTTAGAATTGAGAGCAACGCAGAAGAACAATATCAAAGATTACTTAAATTAGGTTTTTCAAAAGCCAAACGATTAGCACCCAATAAGCATGGCTTATTCCCGGTTTTGTATGGAAGTTATACCACTTATTCTGAAGCACGTCAGGCTATGAAAGATATTCAGAAATTGGACAATAAAGATGCTTGGCTTTTAGTTGATTCGTTATAAAATTATCTTAAGAAATCAAGATTTTTAGCATGCTGTCATTATCTTTGAACAAAATTTGCTATGAGTCCAAAACATCCCTCTGAATCACTAACTATCCTAACAGATTTAGTACTTCCAAGCGAAACCAATCCGTTGAATAATCTTTTTGGTGGCGAATTATTAGCCCGCATGGATAGAGCAGCGAGTATTGCCGCAAGAAGGCATTCTCGGCGAATTACAGTGACCGCTTCTGTAAATCATGTAGCTTTTAATCGCGCTATTCCTCTGGGGAGCGTAGTAACTGTGGAGGCCAAAGTGTCTCGAGCTTTTACATCATCCATGGAGATTTTTCTAGATGTTTGGATTGAAGATAGAGAATCGGGTATAAGAACAAAGGCAAACGAAGCAATTTATACTTTTGTGGCTGTAAACGAAATGGGGAATCCTGTTCCTGTGCCGCCAATTGAACCTCAAACAGAGGAAGAAAAATCAAGATTTGTAGCTGCTTTGCGCAGAAAACAATTAAGCTTGGTCTTGGCGGGAAAAATGAATCCACACGACGCTACTGAATTAAAAGCGTTGTTTTTTTAAGTCAAAACAGCCGAGTAAATTAGGATTTTTAATTTACCTTCTAGACAACCAAGTTGTGGGATTAAAGTAAGCCGAGTTTTGTGAAACTAGAAATTTAAGTATCGTTTGACCATCTGTATCAGTCCTTATTTTACCAAGGTTTTGTTTTGCTGAAACCTTATCTCCAACTTGTACATTCACCGAACTAAGATTTTGATAAATAGTAAAAAAGTCCCCGTGCTTAATCAAGACCGCTTTTTTAAGTGGCGTTATTTGCTGCACTTGGGCAACTTCACCGGCAAAAACTGCTCTAGCATTTGAACCATTTTCGGTTGAAATTTCAATACCACTATTGTGTATCATCAATGATTTGAAAACAGGATGTGGCTGATCGCCATAGCCAAGTGAAATGGCTCCTTTTTCGACCGGCCAAGGCAATCGCCCTTTATTTGCCTTGAAATTATCGGAAACTATTTTTCCTTCGGGAGTTAATATAATTTTGGTTGAGGACTCAATAGCTTTTTTCTCTGCAACAGTGATTTTTGGATTAGATTTTACATTAGCCGCTGCTGTTTTTCTGTTGGCAGCTGCAATGGCTTCTCGAACAAATTTTTGAATTTGTGAATCAATCTTTCTAGTTTCTTGTTGTTTTTTTTTGATTTCAGCTGATATTTTTCCTTTTTCTTTTTGAATTTGAACTGCAATTTTTTCTTGAACTTGTTTTTCTTTTTCGAGTAGAACTTTTTCTTTTTCGTTCTCAACTATGAGTTTTTCTTTTTCCTTTTTTTGACCCACAATTTTAGTATTGTAACCCATAAGTTGATTGGTTTTTTCTTGTATTTCTTGACCTTGCATTTTTCTGTAACTTGCATATTGCTTCATGTATTGCGCCCTTTTATAAGCTTGCAAAAAATTTTCTGATGATAATAAAAACATAGCACGACTTTGTTCCGACCTACTTTTATACGACTTTAATATCATCGATGCATAATCCTTTCTCAACTGCGTTAAATCACTATTTAAGTCGTTTATTTTTACTTGATTACTATAAATATCGTTGTTAAGTAACTTGGTTTGTTTTTCTGTGGTTTTTATCAATTTTTCCTTAAGTCCGATTTTTTCCTTTTGAACTATTAATTGTTTGACCACCGTTTTTTCTTTGCTCTTCATAGAGTTTAACTGTTCTTCTTTTTCCCGAATTTCAAGCTGAATTTTAGCTTTGCGCTCTTCGAGTTGTTGTTGCGTTGGCTGCTGGCTCCACATTTGAATTGTGATGCACAGAAAGAGAAAAGTTAAAATAAATTTTGACATTTTCTATTTATTTTGGTCGTTTAAATTGATAAAAATTCTGTCATATCCATCGGGAACACTATAAGAAAAAGGTAGGTCTTCATTAAAAGTAACCGAATTATAATCAACAGCAATTGTTGTTGTACCTTTAGCTTGAACTGCTTTTATCAATAAACTTGTTGGCAAAACAGCAAAGGCAGCTTTCTGAAAACTAGGGTAACTAATTTCAAAACTTCTTGCCTTTTCAGGTTCACTAAACTCTTGTTTTTTAAGAAAAAAATGTTCTTTTTCAAAATAAAAAGAGGTGTTGATTTTGTCTTCAATCGCATTTAATTTATACAATTCTTCCACAGTAGTAAAGGAGTAATTACCTATTGTTACATTGATGATAGGTTGTCCTAATAACATATTTTGAATTTTATTAAAATCCAAATCTGTACCAAGCCATTGACTCAATGACTGAAAATTTCCTTCAAAATAAGTTCCGTTTATTTTTTCATAATATTTCACTTCTGTTGGGGTTATTAATGCTTTTGCCATAGTTATTCCAAGAAAACGAATAATTATTAAAATCTTCTCGTCTTTCTTTATTTTAATCTCTGCCGAAACATTTTGGGAATTATTTTCGTCTTTATATTTTACGTTTGATCTGATGTATAAAGACGAAAAACTATTTTTAGTGCTGTTGTGATTTTGAATTATTTTTTTTGAAGTTAAAACACTATCCTCGCGTTCAACATTTGGTGGTTTTTTTGTGTCTATCACTATGGCTTTCGACTTACAAGAAACCATAAAAAATATCAAAATTAAATAATACCAATACTTCATTATTTTTTTTGTTTTTTTATGAGTTGGTTAGCTTTGGTAAAATAGAATTCCTTTTTTTTAGTATCTCCTAAACCGCTGTAGGCTTCACCCAGTTGGATATTGAAATTAATTTCTAAAGCGTCATCACTAACCACAAAATCTAGACCAGATTCTAAAAATGTTGCTGCTTTTTTAAAGTTTTTAATTTGATTATTGGCCAGTCCTGCATAATAATAAAACTGTGGTTGTGTTGGAAAAAGTTGGGTCATGTTATCCGCTTTTTTGCCTAAAATATCAAATTGTTGAATTTCGGTGTACGCTTGCATCAATAAAAGCTGTATTTCGACATCTTCTTCTGCATTTTTTAAATGTATTTCAAAATATTTGATGGCTTTGCCCCAATCTGATTTTGAATAATAAAATTTTCCTATTTCGCTTGCAACTTTTACACCTTTATCGCGCTCAAAATAAGAAATTGCTTTGTCTAAATCGGGTTCATATTTTGGATTATTTTGCGCAAAAAGCAAAAATTCATTTAACATTCGGTGCTTAATTTTTGAATCTATTTTTCGACTTGGAAATACAATATTCATTGCTTTTACAGCTCCGTCGCCATTATTATTGTTCAAATAAAACTTAAACAAACTCACCTGTGCCCAGTCAGATGTTGGGATTTCTTTTTCTAATTTTTGTGCAATTTCCAATGATTTTTCTTCTTGATTGCTTTGAGAATACAGATAAATTAACGCAATATAATTAGACTCTTCTCTAGGGAATTTCTTAATCTGGTCGATAAGATTGTTCTTTTCTGCCGATTGGTATTTGGTGTCTTTGAGAATATCGGCTTTATACAATTCGCGTTTCTCGGTTTTACCAAATTTTTCATTTAACTCATTAATAAGATCCAATGCTTTTCCAAATTGTTGGGTATTCATGTACAACGACATTAAATCTTCTTTGTAATCTTCTTTAAATGTCACTAATTTTTCAACCACAATAATCGCCTGATTGTAGTCATG
>NZ_JANXUG010000051.1 GCF_025352015.1 Flavobacterium sp. | reverse complement strand
TTCATTTTTGGATTAAAAAAGAGCAAAAAGAAGTTAAATTCCCCTTAAAAATATCGTTCTGTAATGTAAATGACATTTCGATTGCAACAACAAATACTATCTTTGTTGATGAAGATAAGCTACTATTTCCTCTCGAAATTAGAAAATGGCAGGAGGGAGATTGGTTTTATCCACACGGAATGGAAGGGAAAAAGAAATTGAGTAAATTTTTTAAAGACGAAAAATTTTCAATCATAGATAAATCAAATGCATGGCTTTTATGTTCTGATAATCAAATTGTTTGGGTTATTGGAAAAAGAATAGACGAACGATTTAAAGTTACAATAGGGACAACAAAAATTTTAAAAATAAATTATACAGCCTAATGAAGAAAGTACTAATTTTTCTTGTGAGTTTTTTGGCTTTAGCCAACATAGATGCCCAGATCATAAAGCCAGTAAAATGGTCAACTAAAGTGGACAAAATTTCAGCTACCGAATTTAATTTGGTAATGAAAGGGAAAATCGATGAAGGTTGGCATTTATATTCGCAATTTACACCAAGTGGTGGCTCATTGCCCGCCGAATTTAAATTTGAAAATACAAAAGGGAACTACGATTTAGTGGGAAAAACAAAAGAAAGTGTTTATAAAAAAGCGTTTAATGATGTTTTTGGTGTCGATGAATATTACTTTGAAAAGCAAGTCACTTTTACTCAAAAAGTAAAAATTAGTAACGCTAAACTCACCCTTATAAAAGCAAAAATAGATTACCAAGTTTGTAAACAATCGTGCATCAATGACAACAAAGATTTTGTTTTTGAAATTCCAGCAAACACCTCAATCACCGTAATACCTGCTGTTGACTCCTCAAAAATAAGCACTGTGGCTATTACAAAAAAAGTTATTAAAGAGCCAAATCAAGTTGTTGAAATTCCAGTAAAAGAAGCTAAAAAAGGACTTTGGATGATTTTCTTTTTAGCCTTTCTTGGTGGTTTAGCAGCCTTACTTACTCCATGTGTTTTTCCGATGATTCCCATGACCGTTAGTTTCTTCACCAAGCAAAGTAAAAATCCTGCTCAAGGAAAAAGAAATGCGCTGCTTTACGGAATTTCTATCATTGCCATTTATGTGGTTTTAGGATTGGTTATTACCACTATTTTTGGTGCCGATGCTTTGAATGCTTTGTCAACCAATCCGTGGTTTAATGTGCTTTTTTTCATTCTTTTAGTAGTTTTTGCCGCATCATTTCTTGGTGCTTTTGAAATTATGCTGCCAAATTCTTGGGCAAACAAAGTCGATAGACAAGCCGATAGAGGAGGAATTATTGGAATTCTTTTTATGGCATTGGCTTTAGCCATTGTTTCTTTTTCTTGCACAGGACCTATTGTTGGAACATTATTGGTTGAATCTGCTTCTAAAGGTGGAATTGCGCCCATCGTTGGAATGCTTGGTTTTTCAACTGCTTTGGCATTACCTTTTATGCTTTTTGCGATGTTTCCTAGCTGGTTACATTCTTTGCCAAAATCGGGCGGTTGGTTGAACACCGTGAAAGTATCGTTAGGTTTTTTAGAATTGGCTTTAGCCTTTAAATTTTTATCCAATGCCGATTTGGTGTTGCAATTACATCTATTAGAGAGAGAAGTTTTCCTTGCCATTTGGATTGCTATTTTTGGAACTTGGGCACTGTATTTATTAGGAAAAATAATGACGCCACACGACAGTCCTCTTACTCACATTTCGGTGGGAAGATTGTCATTAGGAGTACTCGTTTTAGCATTCACAATTTATATGATTCCGGGATTATTTGGTGCGCCTTTAAAATTAATTAGTGCTTTTCCGCCACCACAAACGTATAGTGAAAGTCCAATGGGATTTTTCGGAACTAGTTCAGTTGTATCAAAAAACGGCTTGCCAAACGGATCAGAAATTGGACCCCACGGATTGACCGTTTTTAAAGATTATGAAACTGGTTTGGCGTACGCCAAAAAAGTAAACAAACCTGTAATGCTCGATTTTACAGGTTATGCTTGTGTGAATTGCCGTAAGATGGAAAACAATGTTTGGTCTGACGAAAAAGTCCTAAATGTTTTAAAGAATGATGTGGTTTTAATTTCTTTGTATGTTGACGATAAAAGAGAATTGCCCAAAAGGGAACAAAACATTTCAAAAATAACAGGAAACGAAATCACTAGCATTGGTGATAAATGGACGGAGTTTATCATCACAAAATATAAAACCAACACGCAACCGTTTTATGTTTTAACAGATTTAAAAGAACAAAAACTAAATGTGCCAATAAGTTATACACCCAGCATTGAAGCGTATCTTGCTTGGCTAAAAGAAGGGATTTCAAAGTTTAAATGACAAAAACGTTTCTTATTTGAAAAGGATTTTTATCCTAAAATTTCGGAGACTTCATTTTTTAGATAGCTTAAAGCAATGGTACTCGCAGATTGACCATCCAAGAGATTACTCAAAATCTTTTCACGTAATTCATCAGCATTGCTCACGGTTTCATCCAAAGTAGTTTTTCTAATATTTTGAATAATGGTGTTTTTTGCCGTCAAAAGCATCGTCCAGAGTGCATCAGTAACATAGACTTGTTGCGTAATGTTGTGCTCATATTCCTGCTCAATGTGTTGAATCAGTAGGTTTTGATAATCTAATTTATTGTTATTTAGAGGAGCAACTCTAATCAATAATTTAGTTGGATTTATGCGTTCTAAAAACAACGCTAAGCGCTCATAGGCTTGCAATCGCAGGGGGAAAGACTGTTTTTGATTTTCTTTTTGAATTAACCACCTACGCGTGTTTTGTTGGTCTTTGAAATAACTATCAAACAAATAATAAGCTACACCGCCAGTAATTAATGAGGGAACAGTATACATTAATAATTCTAAAATTTTATCCGTATTCATAACATTTTTTTTATTCAAAAATTTAGACAAATATAGCAGAATAACCCCAAATTTGAAGTCTAGAATTCCTAATTTGAAGTCTTGAACCCCAAATTTGACGTTAAGAACTTCAACTTTAACGTAGACAACTCCAAAATCGACGTCTTGAACCGCAAATTTGGGGTCAGGAACCCCAAATTATACGTTTGCAACCCCAAATTATATGTTGGGAACTTAGCATTTGATATAAAGAACGCCAAGTTTATGGTTGACAACCCAAAATTAGACCTTTTTAACTGTTGATAATTAGCAACAAATAGGGTTGGAATTCAGGTTTAGTAACGTTAAATTTGTCCAAATCCATAGTAAACTTTTCACCGACTTTTATAATGCATCACTACATTTCTCAACTCAACGAAGCCCAACAAGAACCTGTTTTACAAAAAGACGGACCCATGATTATAATTGCTGGTGCGGGATCTGGTAAAACGCGTGTACTTACCGTTCGTATTTCCTATTTGATGAGTTTAGGAGTGGATGCCTTCAATATTTTGGCGTTAACTTTTACGAACAAGGCGGCGCGCGAAATGAAAAAACGTATCGCTGACATTGTAGGTAGCAACGAAGCCAAAAATCTTTGGATGGGCACATTTCACTCGGTTTTTGCACGAATTTTAAGAAGCGAAGCCGATAAATTGGGGTATCCCTCTAACTTCACGATTTATGACACGCAAGACAGCGTTCGACTGCTATCGGCAATTATCAAAGAAATGCAATTGGATAAAGATATTTATAAACCCAAGCAAATTTTGGGCAGAATTTCATCCTACAAAAACTCACTTATTACTGTAAAAGCTTACTTCAACAATCCCGAGCTACAAGAAGCCGATGCCATGAGCAAAAAACCACGTTTGGGCGAAATATATCAGAATTATGTAGAACGATGTTTTAAAGCTGGTGCTATGGATTTTGACGATTTATTATTGAAAACCAATGAACTTCTAAACCGTTTTCCAGAAGTTCTGGCAAAATACCAAGATAGATTTCGATACATTTTAGTCGATGAGTATCAAGATACCAATCATTCTCAATATTTAATTGTGCGTGCTTTGAGTGATCGATTTCAAAATATATGTGTCGTTGGTGATGATGCACAAAGTATTTATGCGTTTCGAGGTGCTAATATTAATAACATTCTCAACTTCCAAAAGGATTACGAAAATGTAAAAACCTATCGGTTAGAACAAAACTATCGTTCTACCAAAAATATTGTGGAAGCCGCCAATTCGATTATTGATAAGAATAAGACCAAGTTGGATAAAGTGGTTTGGACTGCCAACGATTATGGTTCCAAAATAAAAATCCATCGTAGTATTACTGATGGCGAGGAAGGAAGGTTTGTTGCCGCAGAAATCTTTGAGCAAAAAATGCGCAACCAAATGCTCAACGGACAATTTGCTATTTTATACCGCACCAATGCGCAATCAAGAGCCATGGAAGATGCATTGCGCAAGCGTGATATTCCGTATCGAATTTATGGTGGTTTGTCTTTCTATCAACGCAAGGAAATCAAAGATGTTTTGTGTTATTTGCGTTTGGTTATCAATCCAAAAGATGAAGAAGCCTTAATTCGTGTCATCAATTATCCATCACGTGGAATTGGAGACACTACGATTGAAAAACTTACGGTTGCCGCAAATCATTACAAGCGTTCGGTTTTTGAAGTGATGGAAAACATTGATAAGATTGATTTGAAACTAAACGTGGGAACCAAGCAAAAACTGGAAGACTTTGTCACTATGATTAAAAGTTTTCAAGTCATCAACAATCAGCAAGATGCCTTTGTTTTGACCGAACATGTTGCCAAAAAAACAGGATTAATTCAGGAACTTAAAAAAGATGGAACGCCAGAGGGCATTGCCCGTATAGAGAATATAGAAACCTTAATGGGAGGTATTAAAGATTTCATCGAAGGACAAACCGAAATTGATGGTGCGCGTGGGGCATTATCTGAATTTTTAGAAGATGTGGCATTGGCTACCGATTTAGACAAAGATACCGGAGATGACGATAGAGTGGCGCTGATGACGATTCACCTCGCAAAAGGATTAGAATTCCCGTATGTTTTTGTGGTAGGAATGGAAGAAGATTTGTTCCCAAGTGCCATGAGTTTGAACACCCGGAGCGATCTAGAAGAAGAACGCCGTTTGTTTTACGTAGCCTTAACTCGTGCAGAGCATCAAGCCTATTTGACTTATGCACAATCACGTTACCGTTGGGGAAAATTGACCGATGCCGAGCCTTCGCGTTTTATTGAGGAAATCAATGAGGAATATCTGGAGTATATAAACCCAGTGAATAATGGAGGTTACAAATATAAATCAACTATTGATTTGGATATTTTTGGTGATGTTGATAAATCAAAATTGCGTTTATCTAAACCCGAAGCAGGAATACCTCCAAAAAAATATGGGGAAGAATCAGGAACTGATTTGAATATTCGTAAACTGAAACCGGTAGTCAATGCATCAAGCAATACCAATTTGTTTGACAACAAATTAACCATTGGAAATACTGTAATTCATGAACGCTTTGGAAAAGGACAAATTATAAATATGGAAGGTGCTGGAGCAGATAAAAAAGCCGAAATCAAGTTTGAAGTAGGCGGAATCAAAAAGCTGTTGCTGCGATTTGCAAAATTGGATGTGATCGGATAAAAATAAAATATGGAAAAATTAAAATCTAATTGGAAATCTGTAATTTACTGGTTTATTGTAATGACCATAATGAATATTTATATACTTCCAAAATTTATAAATCATGAACCAATTACAAGTAAAAGGGCAATAATTGGTGTTGTAGTTTCACTTGTAGCTTCGTTAATAATGGGTTTATTGATTACCCCAAAATCAGCTAATAAATAACAAAAAATGACCGAATTTATAAAAATATACGAAGACAATCCCAATGAAGCAGCTATCAAAAAAGTTGTAGCTGTTTTACGCAACGGAGGTTTGGTTATTTATCCAACAGATACCGTTTATGGTTTGGGTTGCGATATTACCAATACTAAAGCCCTAGAACGTATTGCAAAAATAAAAGGTATTAAGCTAGAAAAAGCCAATTTTTCCTTTGTATGTAGTGATTTGAGTAATATTTCTGATTATGTCAAGCAAATAGACACCGCTACATTTAAGTTACTTAAACGCGCTTTGCCAGGACCTTATACTTTTATTTTGCCAGGAAATAACGATCTGCCTAAAGAATTTCGAAAAAAGAAAACCGTTGGTATACGTGTACCCGATAATGCTATTGCCATCGAAATTGTAAAAATGTTGGGTAATCCGATTGTATCTACCTCAATTCACGATGAGGACGAAGTATTAGAATATTCGACCGATCCTGAATTGATTTTTGAGAAATGGCAAAACAAAATAGATTTGGTTATTGACGGTGGTTATGGCGATAATATTCCTTCAACGATTATAGATGTATCTGGTTATGAACCCGTCGTAGTAAGAGAAGGTAAAGGAAGTTTGGATATTTTATAAATCGAGCTTATAATAAACACCGAATTCAACAAAAAAAGTTTGTTTTAATTCACGTTCGATTTTGGTAGTAGAATTATAAGTAACCACATTTATAACACTGTTATTAAGTGAAGTTGTTCTTACTGTTGTTGTAGTGATAGTGTTTTTTGGAATAACGTAAGTAGGTGTTACAAAAAAAACAAACTGATTCGTTTCATAACTCATAGGTAATGAAAATTCATAATCCATAAGTGTAAAACGATTATTGTCAACAGTTGTAACAGAATTTATAATTGTTGATTTTTTCCTTCCATTTTTTCTGTTAAAATAGCCTTCGTAATAATTTAAAGTACTCCAATTTATATCAAATGCAGGAGCTATTTTGAACTCATCGTCATTATTTTCTACACTAAATTCTTTTAGCAATTCAAGATTCAATGCAAAATCAGTTTTTTGTGAAATTACGGCATCGCCTTCAACAAATAATTCTATAAATTTAAGATCATAATCTACATTTATACCAAAATTCCATCTAATATCTGAACTTAAAGCAGTACTAGATTTGTCGTAAAAAGTTCTGTTGGCTAACAAACTAACCGCAAATTTTTTATTAAATTCATGGACATAGTTCAAATCAAGAGAAAAGAAATCAAATCGACGTTGTTTAGCAGCATTTAAATAATATCCCGAAAAACTTGCATTCAACCCTTTTTTATTAAAATAGCCTATCAAAGGAGTTATATAAGGACTTGTGATAGAGTCTCTTCTTCCGTTATAAATATAATTTGTTAAATAACTCGTAGAAAATTTTAAATACGATTTTTTTGCAATACTGTCCTTCATATCATATTTTAAACTATCTTCTATTTCATTGTTTTTAATTTGAGCAGATAAGTTGGAGTGCAAAAACGAAATGATTGTAATACATTTTAGTAGATTTTTGGTAGTTGAAAATCTCATAGATTATTTATTAGATATTATGATTTTTTATTATTTTTCACTTATTGGGCTTCCTGTCCACTCCGTATTATTCTGAAGTACTTCCCCTTTCATAACCAGCGATAAATCGCCAATAGTTATATCATCTTTTATTTCGGTATTGTATAAAATAATAGTCCGACTTCCAACAGTTACTCTATTGCCAATTTTTACTTTTCCAATTTTCATTACTCGATCTTCAAATAAATGCGTTTGTGCGCCACAATCCTCATTCAAAGCACAATCATTACCAATAGAAACCATATCATATTCTGTAAAATCAGCTGTATTTAAGAACACTCGTTTGCCAATGGTTACCCCAAACAATCGTAAAAAAACCGGTAACCAAGGTGTGCCTTTTAAATATTCTAATACAAATGGAGCACTTAAAGCCTCGTAAGTAGCGGTAACCATTTCACTTTTCCAAACCTGAAAACTCCACATCGGATGACTATTTTCTTTATATTTTCCGATGAGAATCCATTTCATAAGAAGTGGCACAACTAATACAGGAATTCCAATAAAAAACAAATAGTAAAAAGGCAACATCAATATAATTTTAACTACAGTTTCATTGTACAACAATTCACTGGCATAGGCAATAAAATATATACTACTTATTAGCACTACCGTTTGTGGAAGAATAATTCGGATAAATTCTATAATTGCTCTTGAAAAAAACATTTTCCTAGATGGAAAAAACGTTTTTGAAGGGTCGAATAACTGACTGTCTTGTCTTTTTGGAATTCCAATTGCTGGTGAACCAAACCAATCGTTGAATGCCTCTTTGTCTAGTTGTTCTTTGGTAGGAGGAACACTTAAAACACCAATTAACATGTTACTTTTTAATTCATATCCTTGAGGAATTAAGGCACTATTACCCACAAAACTATTGTCACCAATGCTTGTTTTTTCTAAAATTAATCGTTGTCCTCGAACATCATATTCCCCTAAAGTAACCGCATCAGCAATAAAGGATTGATTACCAATTTCAAGTAAAGGATGGGTTACGTTACTTGCAGTAGATATTTCAGTATTATTTCCTACTTTGGCACCAAGAGCGCGAAAATATTTTGAAATAAATATAGTTGCATACATGGGATGCAATATTATCAATGACAGTGAATTTAATTGTTCGACAAACCATTTTTTTACATAAACCTTACCATAAACAGGATACACTCCGGGTTTTATATCTTTTTGAAGTAATCGACAAATAATTATATTTAAAGTAGCAAACATCAAAATATATATAGTACTTAATAAGGGAGTTATCCATAAATAGTAAAACTCAAATTCACCAGCCGCATTATCCATTTTAGTTATAGCAATAATGGTAGGGATTAAAGGAATAAGTATAAAAACGGGAAACAATAATAACAATAATGAATAAATAAATTTATGATAAAAGAGTTGTTTCTTAGTAACTGCTAATGGACTTTGAAAATCTTTTTCGTTTCTTGTTTCAATTAATTTTGAGGGACTTCCTTTCCATATTTCGGCATAATTAATGGTTTTTCCATTTTCTAGAAGACTCAAATCTTGCAGTTCACCCCAATCTTTTATACTAGTGTTTCCTTCTAAAACGGCACTAGTTCCTATGTAAGCATGATTTCCGATAGTAATTTTAGATAAAATAAAATAGCCATTTTCGATGGTGGCATTATCTAAAACTACGTTAGAACTGATACTAACATCTTTCATTATGGTTACTAAATCTTCGGCTCCAATAGCCATGGAACTTAATTGTGCATCGTCTTCTATGGTTACTCCCAATAATTTTAAATAGATAGGATATAGAGGTGTTCCGTTTAAAAATTGCGTCGGAACAATTTTTTGAAAAGTTGTCACAAACCACCATCTAAAATAGTAACTCCCCCAAAGCGGATATTTTCCCTCTTTATATTTTCCGATAACAATCCATTTTACGACAATTCCTAATCCGATAAAAAATGGAGGAATGATACAAAACATTACAAATGCAATAATGGCGGAAATTAAATGACTTTCTTTTTCTAATAAAGTGAAATAATAAGCCAAATAGGGAATAAAGATTTCGGAGGCTAATAATCCGAAAATTAACGCTAAAGAAAAGGTTTGCGCCAACCAGCAGCAATAATAATTCCAGTTTGAAACTTTCGTAAATTCTTTTTTGGGTTTAGATTCTTTTTTAACTTCAACTTCCCATTTTTTTAGCAATGTTGCTAATGGTCTGTACTGATAGACATCTTTTAGGGAGGCATGTGTTACTTTTGCTTCGTCACGCATTTTGCTCACAAAAGAAGCTGCTAAAAGCGAATGTCCTCCTAAATCGGTAAAGAAGTCATCGGTTAATTTAATTTCTTCTTTTATAAAAATATTTTTTAAAATTTTAATCGTTTTAGTTTCAATCGAATCTGATTCCGATATGTTATTTTCAGTAGACGTATTCGCAAAATAATTATTGGGTGTAGGTAATTTTTTTCGGTCAATTTTACCACTCGACAGTCTTGGTAATTCGTCTAATTTTAGTATGGTTAAAGGAACCATATACGAGGGCAACTTTAGCGCTAATTGATTTTTTATAAATACTTCTTCAAAAACAAAATCTTTACTAACGACAACATATCCAGTCAATTGCTCTTGGTCGTTTGCATCGGTTTTTAAAGCAACTGCCGCCTGAAGAATGCCAATTTGTTCATTCAATAAACTTTCAATTTCTCCTAATTCGATTCGAAATCCTCTTAATTTAACTTGACTATCAATGCGACCCACAAAGTGAATGTTTTGATTTTCATCCATAAAAGTGGCATCCCCAGATCTATAAATCATTGTACCCGGCAAAGATTTTAAGGAATCATTTTTCGGAAGAAACTTTTCTTTAGTCAAAGCTTCTAAATTTAAATATCCATTACTGACTCCAATTCCAGATACAATTAATTCACCAGTTTGTCCGATTGCTACTGGATTCATATTTTCATCAACAACTGCCAATCCGTAATTAGGAAGTGGCTTGCCAATGGTTATGGCGTCGCCCTTTTCTAGCTTGGCAAAAGTGGCACTTACTGTAGTTTCAGTTGGACCATACGAATTATAAAAGTCGCGACTTTCTTTTGCCCATTTGTTTAAAACTTGTGGTGTACAGGCTTCACCACCAGCATTTATGATTCGTAATTTAGGCAAATCAATAGGCTCCATAACTGCCAACAAACTGGGAACGGCATGAAGCACCGTAATTTCGTTTTCTAATAAAATAGTACTTAGTTCATCTATTGATTTAGAAGTAACGTTGTCAGCAATCCATAATGATGCCCCTACGAGATAACTTACCCAAGTTTCTTCGCACCACATATCAAAAGACACCGAGAAACCTTGATACACTTTATCATTTTCATTGACTTGTATCAATGAATTTTCAGAACGAATCAAATGGCAAATATTTCGGTTTGTAATCGGAATTCCCTTTGGTTTGCCTGTACTTCCAGAGGTAAAGAGCACATATGCATAGGTATCAGGATCTTGATTTACAGTTTCTAAAACGGTATTTGTTCCTTCTTCAAACACAATTTCATTAACAACAACACAAGAATGATTAAAAGCACGAGAAGTAATAATGATATTAGATTGTATGTCTTGCATAACCGACAATACACGTTCTTCGGGCATGTCGTAATCTAACGGAACATAGGTGCCACCACACTTTAATATGGCTAATATTGCCACATGCAGTTCGAAACCTCGTTCCCACCAAACTAGGCAGGGATTTCCATTTTTCAACCCTTTGGATTGAAGTAAATAAGCTAAGTTCGTAGACCATTCATCTACTATTTTATAACTTATTTGTTTGCCGTTAAAGTATAGTGCTATTTTGTTTGGATATTTTTGAACCGTATTTTTAAATATAGTAACTAAAGTTTCTTCTCTGAAAAAATCTTGACGTTCTTCGCCAACAATCAAACTTAATTCTTGCATAAATATATTTAAGTTATATAGACTATCTTTAATTAATATGGTTTAATTGTAATATTTAACCCGTTTTGTGTAATTATTAATAGCAAAATAAATTGATTAAATATTGGTCAAGATACTGAAATTCAGTATCTTGAAGTTGCAAAACAAACCAATATTCATGTCAAATATAGTGAAAAATTATTATAGAGTTTTAGAAGTTATAAGTTCTTTGAATTGTGAGTCAGAATATAAATTAAGTATTGGCAGCAAACAAAAAATGTCTGATTTAGAG
>NZ_JANXUG010000022.1 GCF_025352015.1 Flavobacterium sp. | reverse complement strand
ATACCAAAGTTAATGACTCTACAGAAACCATAGATTTTAATCTTTCATCCGATGAAGTGCTTTATGGTGGTGGAGCAAGAGCACTAGGAATGAACCGACGCGGTAATCGTTTGCAATTGTACAATCGCGCTCATTATGGTTATGAAACTCATGCTGAATTGATGAATTTTTGTATTCCGCTGGTACTTTCCTCTAATCTATATGCCGTCCATTTTGACAATCCCGCTATTGGTTACTTGGATTTAGACAGTAAAAAAAATAATACGTTAGAATACGAAACCATCTCGGGCAGAAAAACCTACCAAGTTATTGTTGGTGATAATTGGGAAGATTTAATTGAAAACTATACCAATTTAACAGGCAAACAACCGTTGCCACCACGATGGGCTTTTGGAAACTTTGCCAGCCGATTTGGTTATCGCTCGCAAGATGCCGTTGAAGGCACTATTCGCAAATTTGAAGATGCCAAGATACCTGTTGACGCCATTATTCTCGATTTATATTGGTTTGGAAAAACCATCATAGGCACCATGGGAAATTTAGAATGGGATAAAGAAAACTTCCCAAACCCTGATAAAATGATTGCCGATTTGAAGGCTAAAAACATCAAAACTATTTTAATTACAGAGCCATTTATTTTGAGCACCTCATCAAAATGGCAAGAAGCAGTAGCTAAAAACATTTTGGTAAAAGACAAATTTGACAAACCTGCCACTTGGGATTTTTACTTTGGTAATACTAGTGTTGTCGATATTTTTAAGCCCGAAGGAAAAGCGTGGTTTTGGAATGTGTATAAACGATTAATCAATCAAGGCGTTAGTGGTCTTTGGGGCGATTTGGGAGAACCCGAAGTTTTTCCTTCTAAAGCTATAACAGCGGGCGGAAAAGCAGATGAAGTACACAATATTTACGGACATAATTGGGCAAAACTGATTGCCGAAGGTTATCAAAAAGATTTTCCAACGCAACGCCCATTCATTTTAATGCGTGCGGGTTATTCGGGTTCGCAACGTTTTGGGATGATTCCTTGGAGCGGCGATGTGAGCAGAAGTTGGGGCGGATTGCAAAGTCAGATGGAAATTGCACTACAAATGGGAATGCAAGGATTAGCGTATATGCACTCTGACCTTGGCGGATTTGCAGGCGATTATTACGACAACGAACTATACTTGCGTTGGTTGCAATATGGCGTTTTCAACCCAATATTTCGTCCGCATGCGCAGGAAGAAGTAGCTTCGGAAGTCGCACGAAAAGACATTATTACTATGGCTGCCGCCAAGAAACAAGTTGAGTTACGCTACCAACTAATGCCTTATAATTATACGTTAGCTTTCGAAAACAATCAAAAAGGAACGCCGTTCATGCGTCCGTTGTTTTTTGAAGAGCCTGCTATTACAACTATTGCTTCAACTTATTTTTGGGGAAATGATTTCCTTATAACTCCCATCACAAGCCCCAGAATTACAAGCGCAGGAGTTTTTTTTCCAAAGAGTAGCAACTGGTTCGATTTTTACACTAATGAAAAACATCTTGGCGGAACGGCAGAAACGGTAAAAGTCAGTCCTGATTATATTCCGACTTTCGTGCGTGGCGGTAGCTTTATCCCGATGATCAAAACCATTCAAAACACGTCTAAATATTCGCTAGAAAATTTTGACTTGCATTTTTATTTTGACGCTATTGTTTCCAAATCGGCGGGAAAATTATATAACGATGACGGTTTCACCCCTAATGCTTTTGAAAAAGGACAATACGAAATGCTAAATTTCACCAGCACCAACAAAGACAAAGTTCTAACAATTAAATTAACTGCTGAAACAGGCAAAAATTTTCAAGCAAAAGATAAAACGGTTTCGGTTTTGATTCACAATATCAAAGCAAAACGCATCTTTGTAAATAATCATGAACAGATCTACAAAACTTTTCTCGAGCCTTTGCAGTTAAACGTTACAATGACAAAAGGAACAACACAAGAAGTTAAAATTGAATACTAACATTATGAAGAAATTAAACCTACTCGTCCTAATTTCATTCTTATTTTGCGGAATTACTTTCGCTCAAAAGAAAAAGCCTGCAACTACAAAAACTCCATTCGTTTGGGAAAGTGCTAATGTATATTTTATCGTTACCGATAGATTTAATAATGGTGACAAAACCAACGACCACAACTTCAACAGAAACAAACAATCCGGAAAATTACGTGGTTTTGAAGGCGGCGATATTCGGGGAATTATACAAAAATTAGATGACGGTTATTTTACCAATCTTGGAATCAATGTGATTTGGATGACACCTGTAGTAGAGCAAATTCATGATGGCGTTGATGAAGGAACAGGCTTTACATACGCCTTTCATGGTTATTGGACCAGAGATTGGAGTTCAATAGATCCAAGTTTTGGAACCCGAAAAGATTTAGCTGAATTGATTCAAAAAGCCCATGCCAAAGGAATCAGAATCATGTTGGATGCCGTAATTAATCATACTGGACCTGTAACTCCAGAAGATTCGGTTTTTCCAAATGATTGGGTTCGTACTTCTCCAAAATGTACTTACAAATCATACGACACCTACATCAATTGCACCCTTGTTGACAATCTTCCAGATCTAAAAACGGAAAGTAACGAAAATGTAGAATTACCTGCTTTTTTGGCCAATAAATGGAAAAAAGAAGGCCGTTATGATAAAGAAATGACTTCGCTTGACGCTTTCTTCAAAAAAACAGGTTATCCAAGAGCACCAAAATATTATATCATAAAATGGCTGACGGATTATATCACTGACTTTGGAATTGATGGCTACCGCGTGGATACGGCAAAGCATGTGACCGAAGATGTTTGGGCAGATTTTAAAAAAGTATGTGATAAGGCTTTCGCCGAATACAAGAAAAAAAATCCGAAAAAAGTTTTGGATAACAATCCTTTTTTTACTGTGGGAGAAGTATATGGCTATAACATTGGAGGAAAAAAATTCTATGACTTTGGTGATAAAAAGGTAGATTATTTTGCCCATGGTTTTACGGGTTTAATCAATTTTGATTTCAGAAACGAGGCCAAAATGAATTACGAAGAATTGTTTTCAAAGTATTCCAACATTCTTCAAAATGATTTAAAAGGCAACACGGTGATGAATTACATTTCGTCGCACGATGATAGCTATCCGTTTGATAAAAAACGTGAAAAAACTTTTGAAAGTGGCACCAAATTACTCTTGGCACCGGGGATATCTCAAGTATATTATGGTGATGAAAGTGCTCGTTCATTAGACATCGAAGGCACACAAGGCGATGCCACGTTGCGTTCCAATATGAATTGGAATGACATTGCAGACAACACCAAAACAAAAGAAGTGCTGACCCATTGGCAGAAGTTAGGTTTGTTTAGAAAAAATCATCCGGCTGTTGGTGCTGGTGTTCATACTCAAATTTCAAGTTCTCCTTATGTTTTCAGTAGAACATTTGCCAAAGGAAAATATTCGGATAAAGTAGTTGTTGGATTAGATTTGGAGAAAGGTCAAAAAACTATTTCTGTTGGAACTGTTTTCGTTAACGGAATTAAAGTAAAAGATGCTTATTCGGGGAAAACTGCAACTGTTGTCAAAGGAAAAATAAACCTCAACACGGATTTTGGAATTGTTTTGTTAGAAAAACTATAAAATGCTCAAAATAGGGCATCGGGGTGCCACAGGTTATTCTGCCGAAAATACGTTGGAAGCTTTTCAAAAAGCCATTGAACTTGGCGTTGACGGAATTGAGTTGGATGTTCATTTAAGTTTGGACGGAAAAGTGATGGTGATTCATGATGATACTATCGATAGAACAACTTCGGGCAAAGGTTTTGTAAAAGACTTTTCATCTCAAGAATTAACCGAATTCGAAATCCCAACTTTGGAAGCTGTTTTTGAATTAATTAATCAACAGTGTTTTATCAATATCGAACTCAAAACCTTTGAAACGGCTTATAAAGTGGTTGAGCTTATTGACTATTTTGTTTCAGAAAAGAATTCGAATTATGCTGATTTTATCATTTCCAGTTTTGATTGGAATGCGTTGCAACAAATTCATTTTCTGAATGAAGAAATCCCGATTGGTGTTTTGACAAACACAGATTTAGAATTGGCTTTGGCGTTCGCCAAATTTATAAAAGCCTATTCCATTCATCCTCATTATCATTTAGTAACGAAAGAAAACGTTATTCAAATGCAATCCAAAAATTTTAAAGTATTTCCTTGGACAGTAAATGAACCATCAGCTATTACCTTTGTCAAATCTTTAAACGTTGACGGTATTATTACCGATTTTCCAGATAGACTATGAATTCAAACTTCGATATAATCATTGTTGGTGGTGGCGCAGCGGGTTTTTTCACGGCAATTAATATTGTAGAAAAAAATCCAAAACTAAAAGTCGCTATTCTAGAAAGAGGAAAATCGGTTTTGGAGAAAGTCCGTATTTCTGGTGGTGGAAGATGTAACGTTACTCATGCTTGTTTTGTGCCAAATGATTTAGTGAAGTTTTATCCGCGTGGCGAAAAGGAATTACGTGGACCATTTCATCAATTTTGTTCGGGTGATACTATTGAATGGTTTGAACGTCATGGAATTGAACTCAAAATTGAAGATGATGGAAGAATGTTTCCTGTTTCGGATAGTTCGCAAACGATTATTGACTGCTTTTTATTGGCTACACAAAAACTCGGAATACAAGTTTTGACTGGTCAAAGTGTACAATCTATTTTCAAAGCGGAAGATTACTGGAAAGTAGAGACAAATCATGAAACCTTTGCGTGTCAAAAACTTATTTTGACAACTGGAAGTAATCCAAAAATTTGGGAACTACTTCAAAACATGGGTCATACCATAATTTCTGCTGTTCCTTCCCTATTTACTTTCAATATTAAAGATGCTCGAATTAAAGATTTGATGGGACTTTCGGCTTTCGCTAAAGTAAAATTCAAAGGCAGTAAACTTGAAGCCAGCGGACCGTTATTGATAACTCATTGGGGAATGTCTGGCCCAGGAATTTTGAAACTTTCGGCTTGGGGAGCCCGAGAGTTATTTGATAAAAATTATCAATTTGTATTAGAAGTTAATTGGCTGAACGATATTCCTTTTGAAGAAGCTTTGGAAACTCTCAAAAACTTAAAACAAGAACACGCCAAGAAAACGGTAGCTAAAAAATCTCCTTTTGAGTTTCCGAATCGTTTGTGGGAAAATCTGGTTTTGGCAGCTGGTATTGACATCTCGAATGCGCTCGGTGAGACAAAGGAAACCAAATGGGCTGATTTATCTAAAAAACAATTGATAGCTTTGGCTAACCAACTTACGCATGGCGAATTTCAAGTAAACGGTAAAAGCACCTTCAAAGAAGAATTTGTAACAGCTGGCGGCATTGATTTAAAGGAAATCAATTTTAAGACTATGGAAAGTAAGTTGCATAAAAACCTGTTTTTTGCCGGCGAAATCGTAAATATTGACGCTATTACTGGCGGCTTTAATTTTCAAAACGCTTGGACAAGTGGATTTATAGTGGCTCAAACAATTATGGAATATTTCTTATAATATAGCATTGTCGTTTACTCAAAATCATTTAAATTTTGTTTTCCAAAAAGTTTACCAAATGAAAAAAAGCTTTACTCCTTTTGTTCTTTATTACCGGTATTAGTATTTATGCGCAACCACTTGGACTGCTTAACCCCTATTCGGTTTGTCATGATGACATTCATGATGGTTATACTACTTTTAATTTAACAGCTACCGACCCTGTAGGCACTCTTGGGTTGAATCCTACTGTTTATACAATAGCTTTTTATCCTTCGGTTACTGATGGCAATAATAATATGAATGTTATAGCAAACCCTTCGGCTTATGTCAATGAGGTTGTGAATACACAAACCATAGGTGTTTGCTGTCATCTCCTGAAAAAACTTGACAAAAGGTTGCTTTAGTATTAGCACACTTACTTTAAATACTCATAACTGTGTTCCATGTACCAGCTCAGCTCCTCTGCATTTAAATGCCTCCGACATCACTGATGCTTCGTTAATACTTAGCTGGGATACTAATATTTGGTATGGGAAATCAAGCCAGCATCATTTCAATAGTCCCTTTATGGAACACCTCCTTCTGAAACAGGTACAGTATCTGTTATAACTCCTCAAAATTCTCAAATGATTACTGTCTTACTACCCGAAAGTTGCTATTCGATTTATATGAAAGGTTTTTGTGGTTCAGGATACAGTCAATGGTCGGCTCCATTAAATAACTGTATGCCAAATTGTGCTGATAGTGGCGCCTGTTCACAAGTGCTATTGCTGAATGCCTTTTTGGATAGTAATAATAACGGTCTAAAAGACACTGGTGAAGTTGTTTTTAACAATGGTAATTTTGTTTATCAGGTCAATGATTCGCCAGATAATCAATATGGTTTCACCAATAATGTTTCGTATAATATTCTTGATTCGAACCCAAGTAATTCTTATCATATTAGCTTTGCAATAAATGGTGCTTCCGCTGGTTATTACGCTTCATCCGCGGCATACAGTAATATTACACTTCCAAGTGGCAGTGGCGACCATTATTTATATTTCCAAGTCGTAGTAACTACTCCTTTTACAGATGTTGCAGTTTATCTTAGTCCATCAGGCAGGTCAAGACTCGGATTTACTTATAGTAATACTATTGTTTATCAAAATAATGGAAATCAAACTATTCCCAACGGAACAATTACTTATAATATAGATTCCAATGTAAGCATCAATTCTATATTTCAAACCGGGACTACATCAACAAGCACGGAATTTACCTATGACTTTACCAATTTGGCTCCGTTTGAAACAAGATATATCACCGTTTATTTAGCTGTACCTACGACTGTTAATTTAGGTGATTTGGTAAACAACAATGCCACTGTTCAAATTGCTGATGACGCAAATGTTTCTAACAATAGCTCTTTCCTGACTCAAGTTGTTACAGGTTCGTATGATTTTAATGATAAAATGGAATCATATGGCGGAAAAATTGTTCACAGCGCTTTTACAGCTAATGATTATTTGTATTATGCCATTAAATTTGAAAATACTGGCAGTGCTAGTGCAGACTTCATAAGAGTTGAAGATGCTTTAGACAGTCAATTAGATAAAACACATTTGAAATGCTTTCTGCAAGTCATAACGTGAATACTAAACGTGCAAGCAATCAATCGACATGGCATTTATATGACATTAATTTACCTCCAACTTCATCAAACGCTAGTGGGAGTCATGGCTTTGTTTATTTTAGAATAAAACCGAGGCTAGGTTATGCTATTGGAGATGTTATACCAAATACTGCTTCTATTTATTTTGATTACAATCCAGCAATTATAACAAATCGATTTGATACTGAATTTGTTCAGGAACTTGGTAATGCAACTTTTAGTGCTGATACTATTTCTTTATATCCAAATTCAACAAGTGAATTGGTTTCCATTTCAAATTCTAATCCAAACGATAAAATAGCAACTATTGTGATTTATGAAATATCAGGGAAAATAATTTACACTTTAAATAAAAATATGCTTAACACTATAAGCATTGATGTTTCTCATTTTGCCCAAGGACTTTATTTAGTAGAATTGTCTTCTGAAAGCAATACTAAAATTACTAAAAAGCTATTGATAAAATAGTTAACTGTTTTTTAATATTAAAAAAAGTCATTAATAAAATAAAAAAAATCTCGAGGAATTGGGACTTTTTTATTTATTCAACCACCAAATACTTGCGTTGAGGATAATTGCAAAACTTACCCATGCCAAATAAGGAAGCATCAGTCTTCCGGCTACTTTATCTATTTTTTCAAACTTTTTATAGGTTTCAAAGATTAATAACCAAAGTATAATAATTT
The DNA here is from genome assembly GCF_025352015.1 of Flavobacterium sp. Classification (GTDB taxonomy): domain Bacteria; phylum Bacteroidota; class Bacteroidia; order Flavobacteriales; family Flavobacteriaceae; genus Flavobacterium. Next base: position 1,824 of record NZ_JANXUG010000022.1, on the reverse strand, counting down.
CAATCAATGCCAGTAATAAATTGTGCATGCCAAAGAAGAGATAAGACCACAACGCGTTCAAAGCCAATTGCGCTATAAAGAATTTAAAAGCACTTTTGACGCTTTCCTCATTCGTTTCTATTCGGTTCCAAATCATACCGCCTGCAAAGCCAATCATGATATACAATACTGACCATACTGGAGCAAAAATCCAATTGGGTGGATTAAAAACTGGTTTTATCAAGGTCGGATACCAAGTGGTAATGTTATCACGAGTGACCATTCCTGACAAATACCCAATTGCTACACAAGTAACAACAACTAATACTATTCTTAAAATCTTTTGCATAGCACGTAATTTTATATGTTCAAATATACTAAACGAAAATCAGTTGTTTTTGTAAAAAAAGTATCTTTGTTAAAATTTAGTCACTATGAATTCTGAAAAGGATTTTATTTCAAAACCATTTTCAACCAAAATAGCAAGCGGAAACTTTCAATGGAGCGCACCTAGTAACATAGCTTTAGTTAAATATTGGGGCAAAAAAGACAAACAAATTCCAGCTAATCCTTCCATCAGTTTTACTTTGAACAATTGTAAAACGATTACAAAACTTTCTTTTATCAAAAAAGATAATACCATTACGATGGGCGCTACAAAAGAAAAGTTTTCTTTTGATTTACTTTTTGAAGGCAAGCCAAAGGAAGATTTCAAACCCAAAATTCAACAATTTTTTGAACGCATTGAAAAGTATTGTCCTTATCTGATTGATTATCATTTTACAATTGATACCAAAAATACGTTTCCTCATAGTTCAGGAATTGCTTCCTCCGCATCTGGAATGGCGGCTTTGGCAATGAATATTATGAGTTTAGAAAAAGTATTAAATCCTGCAATCACCGAAGATTTCTTTTATCAAAAAGCTTCTTTTTTAGCTCGATTAGGATCCGGGAGTGCTTGCAGAAGTATAAAAGGAAGTGTCGTAGTTTGGGGGAATCATCCAGAAATTCAAGACAGCTCTGATTTGTTTGGCGTGGAATTCCCTTCGCAACTTCATAAGAATTTTAAAAACTATCAAGATACTATATTGCTAGTTGACAAAGGCGAAAAACAAATATCGAGTACGGTTGGTCATGACTTAATGTACAATCATCCATTTGCTGACCAACGTTTTGCGCAAGCAAATTATAATTTATCGGTCATAAAAACCGTTTTAAAAACTGGGAATTTAGACGAATTTATCAAAATAGTAGAAAGCGAAGCGTTGACATTGCATGCCATGATGATGACTTCACTTCCTTATTTTATTTTGATGAAACCCAATACGCTAGAAATTATAAATAGAATTTGGAAATTTAGAACTGAAACAAAAATTCCAATTTGTTTTACGCTCGATGCTGGTGCGAATGTGCATGTTTTGTATCCCGAAAACGTTAGAGATAACGCTTTGCAATTTATTACCACTGAATTAGTTGGCTATTGTCAAAATGGTAACTATATTTGTGATGCAATTGGAAACGGAAGTCAATTGATTTATCTATGAAAGGACCACTTTTTTACTCAAAAATACTTCTTTTCGGAGAATACGGAATTATTAAAGATTCAAAAGGGTTATCCATTCCTTATAATTTTTACAATGGTGCTTTGAAAGTGGATGAAAATCCGTCGTTCGAGGCTGTTAAATCTAACGCAAATCTGAAGCGTTTTGTGACTTATTTAGAGCAACTACAAAAAGAGCAACCTGCGCTAGTTTCCTTCAATATTGAAACCTTAAAATCTGATATAGAAAGAGGAATGTATTTTGATTCCAGCATTCCACAAGGGTATGGGGTTGGAAGCAGCGG
>NZ_JANXUG010000013.1 GCF_025352015.1 Flavobacterium sp. | reverse complement strand
TGTGCTCGAAAGTTACTTTTTGATAGCCTTCTTTTCGACAGGCTTGATTTGTTGTTGTTTCCATAGGATACTAAAAGTGTTTAATTTTTAGTCAACCTATTTTAGGACGATTCATGTGGTAGGGTTTCTGCTAACGTTTCGCGGCTTTGCGAGGTTGCGAACTTCGTAACCGAATTCTTTCTGCTAAGATAATATTTCTTGCGAAACGAGAACGTGATTTCACTAAAAAATTCGCAATCTCGCAAAACCGCTGTTACAAGCTGCCCTTTTTTTCACGTTGAATTTCTTTTTAATAAATTTTCGTTTTTTCTTGTATATTTAAAATTTGTCCGTAATTTTGTTCGTATCCGTAAAAACGTCCGTAAATGATAAATATTAAATTCTACCTAGATAAAGCCGACAAAAGTAAAAGGTTTCCAATTCATCTTGTTTTGCGTCAAAAAGATTTGCAAATTAAAGTTGCAACAGGCGAGAAGATAATGAAGAAAGATTGGGATAATAAAAACCAATTGGTTAAAGAAACTGAATACTCCCATAAATCAATTAATAAGTTTTTAAATTTCTTGAAACAAGAAGTTGAAAAATATTTTGAAATTGAGCCACACACAAACTTTACAGATAAAAAAATTAAAGAAAAAATAGTTTCTTTGGTTAATAGTAGAAGAGAAAATACAGATATTAATATTGTTTCTGAACCGCCAATTGAATACGAATCAAAATCTAAAGTGACTTTTGTAGATTTATTCGCTGGAGCTGGTGGATTTAGTGAAGGTTTTCTTCAAGCAGAATATGAAAACAAATATTATGATTTTAGATTAGCCAGTGATATTAATGAAAATTGTGAACTTACTCATTTGGCAAGATATAATTATCAACTTGGATTAGATGCAGAATTTCTACGTCAAGACATAACTGAACCCGATTTTTTAGATAATTTTCTAAAGAAGATTGGAAACAAAGAAATTGATATTGTTTGTGGCGGACCGCCTTGTCAAAGTTTTAGTTTAGCAGGAAAAAGAAAAAAATTTGACAAAAAAGATGACTTGTTTGCGCATTATTTAAAAGTAATTAGACAATTACGGCCGAAATATTTTGTAATGGAAAATGTCAAAGGAATTTTGACAAAAGAACAAGGCAAAATTAAAGAAATGATTTTACAAGAAATTAGGTCAATAGTTGATTTAAAAGAATTTAATCAACTTATATTCTTTGTTTCTCAACTTAAAAAAAATCAAATAAAAGATTCTTTTATTTTAGAGTGTTATAATTTACGGTTACAGTTTGAGAAGGCAACAGATAAAGAATTAGATGCTTTAAAGAATACATATATTCATAATTTAGAAAATAAATTTAGGCTTTTAACTCCAAAAATAGTTAATTACAAAACAAGTAAAACTGATAAGAATATTAGTACAATCCGTCACGGATTTAATCTGCTGAAAAGAGTTAAAGAACTTGAATATATTAGAAAAAAAGTGATTAATGAAAAAGCATTTTCCAATTTGGATAATGATTTTTTTGCTGATAATTTTGATGATTTTCTAACTTCAATTGAACCTGAAACTATTATTGAAAAAATTCATATTTCTTTCAATAATTTAAAGCCTAATGATATTTATGCAGAAGAAGTAAATCAAATTATTACTGCACTTGAAATATTTGATTATTCTTTTGACGAATGTGTTAAAGGATTGACTTCGTTTGTTGTTAAAGCTAACAGAGAAGGTGAATTTGAAACTATTTTATCTAAAATAAGATTATATAATATTGAGCAACCATTTGTTGCATTAGCATCAAATTATGGAGTTCCTCAAAATCGCGAAAGAGTTTTGTTCATTGGTTGTAGAAAAGATCAAAAGTTGATTAATGATGTTCCATCAACTGTAAATCAGAATGATAAAGTAAATATTTTTGAAGCGATTTATGATTTAGATTTTATTGGAAATAATGATGAAAGATTTGATTATGAAAAAATTAATTTGAAAGCACAATACAATGGTTCTACTGAAAAAATGAAATCATTAATAAAAAAGAGAAATATTGACGGAAAACCAAATGAAAATGATGGATTGAGTTATTCAGAATGGTCAAAAAAAGGTCGTTTAAATGGAAGATTTGCTAATGCAAAAAATCCTTTTTATGTTAGAAATTTTGAAGAACTTGAAAATACTTTAACGCACCTTGTTGCTCCTTTACAAAATCATAAAACTAGTAAGCAAAATGAAGATGTAATTAAAAGATTAAATGTTATTCTGAAATCTGGTAATTATGAATCTGCAAAATCTAATTTAAAAGAAATTGGATTAGAATCTGATAAAAGAAGTTATTCAGTTTTAAAACCTGAAGGACAAAGTTCTACAATTATGACGATTGCTGACGATTATATTCACTATTCAAATCCAAGAGCATTAACTGTAAGAGAAATGGCAAGACTTCAATCTTTTGACGATTCATTTGTATTTCAAGGAAAGCGCTCAACTGGAGGAAATAAACGTAAATTTGAAGTCCCACAATTTACATTAGTTGGGAACGCAGTTCCACCACTAATGGCTAGAGCGGTAGCTCTAGAAATTTTGAAGAACATAAAATAGTTCGTTTATGAGACAATTAACTCCTATTGAAATTGATAGAATAAAAATCTTAACAGAAAATTCAGTTGAATTATGTTTGATAGAACCAACAGAAACTGGATTGGGTAAATCTATTATGGATGCAACTGGTTCAGTTAGAAATTTTTTAAAATCTAAAGGAATACACAACTTTGAATTACAGAATCAGGGTCAAGAAAGCAAAGTTCAAATTACTTCAAAATTAATTGATTCTGATAAAGTCGTAAATTCTATTGCGTCTTTATATCGTCCAAATACAAAAAATGGTGACCCTAGAATTTGGTTTAAAGGTTTAGGGAATTATTCAAAAGCTAATGATATTCTAGGAATAATTGAGTTTGATGGAATATTATATGTTCTTAATATTACTCAAATTGACTTGCCAAAATTATTAAACTCAAGTATTCTTAACCCTTTAAAAGAATTAGTGAATGAAATCAATCAAATTTCGAATGAAGTAGCTGAAGAATTATTGATTTTGTTAAATAAAATAGCTTCGAAAGGACCAATTCCAGCAATGCTTAAAGCAGATACCGCAATTGGTAGAACGCTTGAAACTCTTTTAGGAATTGATATTAATTCATCAAAAAAACCAGATTATAAAGGAATAGAGTTAAAATCTTATCGAGATAAAAAAGGAAATCGTAAAAATTTATTTGCTCAAGTTCCAGATTGGAAATTAAGTAAGTTCAAAAGTTCAGCCGAAATTTTAAACAACTTTGGTTACAATAGAGGAGACGATTTTAAACTTTATTGCACAGTCTCTGCATTAGTTAGAAACTCACAAGGTCTGACTTTAAAACTTGATTCTAAAATAAATCAACTTTTAGAAAATTCTGATAAAGCCAACATTGGAGATTTTATTGCGTGGAATTTAGATACTTTGCATAATCGTTTACTTGAAAAACATAATGAAACTTTTTGGATTGCAGCGGATTCAATTATAATCGATAATAAAGAACATTTTCAATTTAAAAAAGTTGAGCATACAAGAAAGCCTATTGTTACTCAATTCGATATATTAATAGAGCAAGGAATTATTACTTTAGATCATTTAATAAAAAGAAAACCAACTGGAAGTGTTGTAGAGAAAGGTCCAATATTTAAAATCAAGCCAAACTCTTTAGATTTGTTATTTCCACCGAGTCGATCTTATTCTTTAATAACTAAATAGGCTTATTTAAGTTGTTGTTTTTCAGCGTTCTGCAGTAGGGTTGCTTGTAACGTCTCGCGCGCTTTGCGATGTTGCGGACGATTTAACACCAAGCCTTCACAAATATAAACAAATTATTGAGTTAAAAACTTCCTTTCAGATAAATCCCCAAACCCGCAATATCGCAAAACCGCTGTTAGCAGCTGGCATGTTCTACAATTGGTTAGTCAATTATATTTTCATAAATCTTTCTGTTTCCTATTTTTAAAAACATCAATATTGGGGCGATAAAATATCCTGATGCTAATAAAACTCTAAATCTAAAATCATTTTTCATTAATTCCTCAATCAATGATTTTATGTTTTGTTTGTCCAACGGAATTTGAATGTGTGGCACAAAATAAACAATCGTTATTGCTAAAATCCAAAATAAAGTAAGCCCGTAAATTGTAACTAATATTTTTGGAATTCCTTTTGGTCTCCACCACAGCATTGGAATTATTATTAATAAAGGTAAAAATGCAACCACAAGCAATAGTATTGACGAGGATGCTTTTACTAATATGTCACGAAAACCAATCCATTCTGATGTGTCAACCGATAGCCAAGTTGGATAATTTACAAATCCTTCTATTTGTGAGGTTCCAAGCGTAAAATAGGAAAAAGTAAATATGATTATAAAAAACCACCGCCCTAAAAATTTAGTATCGTTCAGATAATTATTCAATAGATAAAAGGCAATCAATACTTGAATTATAGAAGGTATTATTTGATAGTAAAGACTTGATTGCATTAAATTTTGATATGTTTCTACATTAAATCCTTTAAGTGAAAGTTCAGATTGTGTAGGAAGAATTAAGAAAAAAGTACTTGATACTGAAACTAAACACATTATTATAGAGATTATAATTGACCATAACGGAAATGATTTTGGTCGAAACCATAGTAAACACAATACCGAAACTATCATTATAACTGGAACAAACGAATAGAGCATTCTGGTGATTGCATTTAGACTAATCATAAAATTGCTAAAATTTTTATGAACTGTTGCAACTTCAGCATAAATAGTGGAGTGCATAGAAGCAAATACTCCTAAATAATAAAAAGTTAGGACAAAATAAATTGCCATTATCCATAATGACTTTTGTTCATTCAGAGCTTGTTTAGTAGTTGTTTTTTCCATTTTAGCTTGTTGTTGTTAGTATTTCTGATTTTTCGAATGCTTGCTGCTAACGTCAGTTCGTCTTAAAACCGTAATTTCTTTTCAAAGCAACCTTATTAAACTCAAATATACTACTTTTTAACTACGATTGAATTGCAAATTACAAAACCCAAAAACTGTATAAGAGAAAATATATTCCTTTACAACCGCTTTAAAATGGTCGTTAAACCCATCAAAATAAAGCCAAAGCATCTTTAAATACTTTTTCATCAAGTTTGGTTCAATGAGGTTAAAAATTCTTCGCAGGTTGAAGGCTATGAATATTAATCCAACATCTGCCGAGGCGTGTTTTATGGATTTTTTGGTCATGATATAATAAAAATCCCATTGCCGTTTTATAATTCCGTAAGGATGTTCTACAATAGCTTGTCGTTTTCGGTAGAGTGCTTTGTTTTGTTCTATTCTAATTTTGTTTTGATGAATTACATCGGCATGTTGGGAGCGTTCTATCAGTCGTCCTCTTTTATTTTTGGTGCATTGTGGCATTAAGTGGCAAGTCAGGCAAGCAGATGTTTTGTAGTGTTTCATTTTGGTGATAGACTTGCCATTTACTTTGTTGTACCAATTGCCGTTGTTGGTTAGCGTTTGATTGGCAGGGCAAGTCAAGGTGTCGCTTTGTTTATCATACACAAAATGCTCTACGTCAAAATCAGGATTGGGTGCATGCGAGGCCACATCGGGAATGGCCACCAATACTTCAATTCCGAGTTGGTTGGCATACTCAAACTCACTTCCTGTATGATAACCTTTATCGTACAATGCTACGAAATCAGTATGTCCTATAATGGTTTTGGCTCTTCGGAGCATTGCGCCCATGGCTTTTGAATCGTTTTGATTGGTTACTTTAAAATCAATAGGAATATTATGTTTTTCATCTACCACGGTTTGTACATTATAGGCAACTTCGGTAATGTTGTTTCGGGTAATCATCTGTCTGCTGTCGGGATCAGAAGTGGAGATTTGAGTACTACCTGTGTCGTCTATTTTTTTTTGATAGTCTTGGTATTTTTGTTTTTGCTGTTTGGATTTAATAACTTTTTCCTGAATTTCTTTTTGCGCTATTACATCGCCATCGGCTTGCGCCAATAGGGATTGGTATTCCAAAAGTTTAGCATCAATGTAAGCAATGTGGCGTTCAATTTTGGATGGGTTAAAGTTATTTTTCTTGGAGTTTTGCGCTCGCAGTTTGGTGCTGTCGCCGGCTACCAGTTTGCCTCCAATTAGGTTAAAATGATTTGCCAAGCTCACGGTAGATTGAAATACTTTGGCAATGGCTCTTGGATTGTTTTTTCTAAAATTAGCAATGGTGTTATGATCAGGAACGAGCCCTTTTAAGAGCCACATTACCTCCATATTTCGGGAGCATTCTTTTTCGAGTTGGCGTGAAGAACGCGTACGGTTCAAATAACCATAGAGGGACAACTTCAGCAAATCTGCGGGATGATAAGCAGGACGACCGTTTTCGATGAAATCGGTTTTAAATCCTAAATCTTTCAAGGAAAGACTGTTTACAAAAAGGTCAATAATGCGAACAATATTGTCTTTATCGACGGTTTGTTCTAGACAAAAAAACTCGGTTTGGTTGCGGTCTTTTCCAGTAATGAACTTGCTCATAGTTGCTTGTTTTACAGCAATGAATTTACGAAAAAAGTACTTAAGCACCAAATAAAAAGTGTGCTTTGTTTGACAAAAAGAATGCTAAATGAGAAGAGGTTTTTAGACAGTTTGACGTCTCGCGGCTTTGCGAGGTTGCGAGCTTCGGAACCGATTATTTTCTGTTAAAGATAATATTTCTTGCGAAACGTGAACGTGAATTTACCGAAAAATTCGCAATCTCGCAAAACCGCTGTTGTGCGTTCGGTTGTTTTGGAAGAAAAAAGTTCTTATTAAATTCATATTTTGCGCAAACTTTTCACGTTTCCACTTTCACGTTTCTGCATTTTTGCACAAAAATTTTCAAGATTTCGCTTTTCAAATTTCGGAATTATTGCGCAAACTTTTCACG
>NZ_JANXUG010000009.1 GCF_025352015.1 Flavobacterium sp. | reverse complement strand
TAATCTGAAACTCGGTACTCCTTTTTTAATGTTTCCATTTCTAGTTTGGGTTTAGAAATGTGTCAAGTTTTTTTAGGAGATGACAACCGAATAACAAACCAAGGGGAAAACAAGAAATTAGCACTAATTGCTGTGTGTAATAAACTGCTAAAACAAGCCTTTGCAATAGCAAAATCAGGGGTTGAGTACAATGAAAACTAAAGAAGTAAAATTGGAAATAACAAATTAAAATTTTCTTTTGAAAGGAAAATGAAAAATTCATTTCCCCTTTGCAAGACTAATTTTGGTTTCCAACACAAAACTGGGCAAAAAAAAGCAAAATATATTTGTTTTTAAGCACAGTTGTTTGTTGTAGGCTGACATATTTCTATCGTCAAGGTGTCTCGTCTTTTTCTACTTGTATTTTAAGTGTCAGTTTGAGGAATATAAAGCCAATTGTCCCTGCAAGAAATGATGCAATTAGAATTGCAATTTTTGAATTATTAATGATGTCTGCATTGTCAAACGCAAGAAGTGTAATGAAGATTGACATTGTAAAACCTATACCACCTAAAAAACCTGCACCAATTATATTTTTCCATTTCAAGTCTGTCGGTAATGCACAAAGTCCCAAGCCAACTCCGAAATATGAAAAGAGCCAAATGCCTATAGGTTTTCCTATTACAAGTCCTGCGATAATTCCTAAACTGTTTGTTTGTCCTAAACCACTTTGCCAACTGTCGCCAACCGCAATGCAAGTATTAGCTATTGCAAACAATGGAAGAATAAAAAAAGCAACTGGTTTGTGTAAGAAATATTGAAGAATATATGAAGGTGATTTTTCCCCACCTCTACCAAACGGAATTGCAAATGCTAACAAAACACCTGTTATTGTAGCGTGAACACCTGAATGTAACATAAAATACCACATTATTACACCGCCAATTAAATATGGAATTAAGTTGTGAACTTTAAGTCGGTTTAGAATGAGTAGAAAACCGAAAATGCCTAATGCAATAAATAAATTAACAAATGCTATTGTGGTTGTGTAGAAAATTGCAATAATTATTATTGCTCCCAAGTCGTCCATTACTGCCAAAGCTGTCAAGAATATTTTTAGAGAGGTTGGAACACGATTGCCTAAAAGAGATAAAATGCCGATAGCAAAAGCAATGTCTGTCGCCATTGGAATACCTGCACCTGCTTGAGTGTCTGTCCCGAAGTTAAGCAATAAAAACAGACCTGCTGGAACAAGCATTCCGCCTATTGCACCAAAAATTGGTAATGAAGCACTTTTTATGTCTGAAAGTTCTCCGTGATAAATTTCTCGTTCCAACTCTAAACCAATGAGAAGAAAAAAGATGGTCATTAGTCCGTCATTAATCCAATGAACAATACTGTGTCCACCCAAGTCAAAATACCAAAAATTAATATAGTCTGTCTGCCAAGCCGAATTTGCAAGTCCAAGTGAAAGAACTGTTACGAAAATTAAAATTAGTCCACCTGCTTTTTCGCTGTCAAAAAAATCGTTGAAAAGTTTGGTCAATTTCATTCTGTTGTCTGTCGGTTTCGGGTCTGTAATGCTTGCCTATAACTTTTTGCCTTTAGTTTGCAATAAAAAAATAATGATTAAATTAACCTAAAAGGAAACGTGAACTTACCCCAAAATTCGCAATTGCGAGAAACGGCTGTTGTGCGATTGCTTTTTCTTTTTTAATCGTTAATTCTATTTTTAACATCCATTCTTTCATGTAAAATTCTTACGACTTCCATTTCTGTATTTTCAATTCGTTTGCAAAATATTAAATGCGATTTCACTTTTGAATATCGATAATCTTTACGAATACTTCCAAAATCTTTAGTTGTTTCAAAATTTTCAGCGACAAATTCTATTTCATCCATTATCAAATTATAATATCGGTTAGCTTGTTCAATCGACCAATTTTCAGCCGTATAAATCCAGATATTATTCAAATCTTCTAAAGCTTTTTCGCTAATGATATATTCCGCCATCACTTTTGGAAATTTTCGTTTAATCGTTTTAGGTTTTCTGAACGGTTAAAATTTTGAATTTTACCGCTTTTTTCTCCGAGTTCTAGTTCTGCAATTAAAGATTTAGTTTGAATTTCTTCTTGTTCAAAATGTCTCAAAGCAGTTCTAACAACTTCGCTTACAGAATTATATTTTCCTGTTGCAATTTGTCTGTTTATAAAACTTTCGTAATATTCTCCGATTAAAATTGATGTATTTCGTGCCATAACTTTATATTTTTTACAAAAATACCAATTTATGGTATTCTGACATAGATTTTCGATTATTTTTTCGGTTTTCTGTCGCTCGAAAGTGTCGCACAACGTCAGTTCGTCCAAAAACCTAATTTTTTTACAAACTAATTTTTAATAAACTTAAATATACTACTTTTTAGTACTGATTAATCGCTAAATAAAAAACAGTAGTTTTAGTTTGGTTTAAAAAAAATGAACTTGCTCATAGTTGCTTGTTTTACAGTTATGAATTTACAAAAAAAGTACTTAAGCACCAAATAAAAATCGTTCTTTGTTTGACAAAAAGAGTAATAAATGGGAAGAGGTTTTTAGACAGTTTGACGGTTCGGGGGTTTGAGATGGCGGGGAGTTTTAGCACTAAACTTTGTTCGGAGCACTGAACTTCCACCTTGCACCAAACTGTCTGCGAAGCACGGAACCCCCGCTATCGCAAACCCCTTGTTAGCTGCCGTTTTTCTTTCTCCACGAAGTTGTATCCTTCCAAATTGTTAGAATCAGAATTAATGCCCACACAACATCAATTGCATTCCACACTGTCCTCCCTAATGAAATTTTTATAAATGGGTTTATCAAAAGAGCAGATGCCGCCCAAATAATTAAAATTGTTTTGTCTTGGCTGTTCCTTTCTTGATATGCTAACCAAACAAAACCTGTCATTCCTAAAAACCTTACAAGTTGAAAATAACTATAAGGCATATCAAGGAGACAACAGAGAAATAAAATTACGAGAACTAATTTTACAATTATTTTAACGGAGATGCTCATGCTTAATGAAATATTGATTGTTGTTCTTTTTCTGCTGTCCTGACTATTTCGTTGAAAGTTGGCAAGTATGTAACCTCAATGAAAAAACGATGTTCTTTTTCTTGCTCTTTTGAATCTATATCAAACTGACTATATTCAACTGAAATAGAATCTTTTAAAAACTTACCTCCATACTGTGTCGAATCTTTAATGAATGTGCCATATGAAAGAGAAAGATTTTTTTTAGCAATGCTATCAAATTCATTTGGCTCATACACTTTGCCAAGTAATTTATATCTGAATAACCTATCGTCAAAGAAATTATAGCCAAGTTCTGCTGAATACGTCCAAAGATTTATCTCGTCAATTTGTTTCGCAGTAATTCGCTTTTCGTCTAACAAAGCATTCAGTCCGGGTTCAAAGAATGTGAATGTTACACCGTCCTTTAGTTTACATTGATTAGCTCGTTCAATCTCTTTCCATGACATATTCCAAGTAGAATTCAAAATAGCTTTTTTGTCTGTTCCATTTTTGTAAATAAATAACTTCTCATCCCGCAGATGCTTGTTCAGAAAAAAAAGTCCCGCACCAATAGCTCCGATGATTACAAGAACAAATGTCCACTTCAAAAATTTTAGAATTCTCTTTTTCATTTTATCAAAGTTATTGTTTATAAAATCCTTCTGAACCCAAGGGAGACCAGTAAGCATATTTTATGTGTTTATTTATTCTCTTGTCTTCTGGGATAACACGAATATCCCCAGGCATTATTCTGTCCGATTTTAAATTCTTAGCTGTCAAAAATGCAATCATGTTTTCAAAAATTGTTACTAAGTTTTCTGTCACGGATGGAAGAAACTGGAATAAAGACATTCTCGGAAGTTTGCTTTCAAGATAGTTGACTTCAATAGTCGGTGAGATGATGTTTGAGTTTGCTTGTAATTCAAAATCTTTAATCTCTGTTTCTGTCCTTCTGTGGTCTAAACAGTTGCGAATGTTTCTAACCAACATAATGAATGGCAAAATTTCTGTCATAAACTTTGTAAACTGGTCTTGCTCTCCATATTTGGTTTTGATAAAGTCCAAAAAGTTTGAGTAAAAAGATTGTTTACTAAAGTCGGGGTAAAAAATTCTCAACAACGCCAACTGTGCTTGATACGCTTGGTCGGCTTTTTGAAAGATTGTTTTGCATCGGGTCTTAATGTCAGGAATAGCAGGAGTTGCATGGTCAAGTTTTTTAACCTTTCTGTCCTCGTAGTCCGCACTTGCTTTGTTTTCGGCTGCGATGTATTCATTTATCTCTTTGTCTAAGACCGCTATCTCTTGAACTAATTGTCTTATCCTAAAATACGTTGACCTTTTTTTAGGTTTAATAATTATTTCAAATTTATACTTTATTGC